>BFAU01000087.1 GCA_008975185.1 bacterium MnTg04
CGTCCTTCGGGTCGCCGCGTCGCCGGTCGGCAAGTTCGCCAAGCATGCCGGCAAACTCTGCCGCCGCCGCTTCGGCGCGCAATACGTCTTCAGCACTGTGGTCTTTCTCATACAGCCTGACGATATCCGCCGACCACGGCCGCAGGCGATGGCGTTCCGCTGCCGGCCAGCCGAGCATCTCCGCAATCACATGCACCGGCAGCGGCACGGCAAGCTCCGCCATGAAATCGATTTCCTTTTGGTCGGCAACATCATCCAGCAACTCATCCACCAGCAGTTCGATGCGCCGGCGCAGCCCGCCGATGCTGCGTGCATTGATCGCCCTGGCAAGCAACCGCCGTAGCCTGACATGATCGGGGCCTTCCGTTTCCAGCAAATTGGCCCGCACAAAGCGACTGTATGCCGGCGTCGCCTGCCAGTCCTCCTGGCTGCGTTTTTCGGCTTGTTCTTCGGCGCCCACGACATGACTCAGCGTTCGACCCAGGCGTTTGTCGGCCAGCAGGTTCGCGATGTCCCGATAACGGGTGAAGAACGTCAGCCCGAATTCCGCTGAATGGAAAATCGGGTTGTGCTCCCGCAACCGGGCGTAGGTGGGATAGGGATTTGCTGCGAAAGCCTGTTGGTAGGGGTTGAATAACTCCGGCGCTGTCATTCAATCAGGCTATGCAAGCTACGAACTTTTTTCCAGGCGCGAACCAATCTGCCGGATCACCCTGGCAGCGCATGCCGAGCCGAGCCTGGCGCTCTCGTCCAGACCAAGCCCTGCGGTCCAGCCATACAGGAAGCCCGCGATGTAGGCATCACCGGCGCCGGTCACGTCGACCACCTCGTCAACCGGAACGGCTGCCTGGATCACTTCGCACTGGTTGTTGACGATGACCGAGCCTTTTTCCGAACGAGTCAGCACGAACAGCGGCTCCAGCTCATGCGTTTTCGCTACCGCATCCTCGAAAGTGCTCGTCCCCAGAAGGCTCATGATTTCTTTTTCGTTGGCGAACACCATTTGTACCTGACCGTCGATCGCCTCGGCGAATGCGGCCCGGTGACGATCCACGCAGTAGGAGTCCGACAGCGTAAGCCCGACCTTTGCCCCGTGCTCCTTTGCGAGCCGCATGGCCTTGTGGGCCGCGGCCGGGCCAAGCGGGTTATCCCAGACATACCCTTCGAGCAAGACCAGCCCCGCTCCCGCAACCGCCTGCTCGCTGACATGCTCCGGGCTCAGTTCCAGGCAGGCCCCCAGGTATGTGTTCAGTGTGCGCTCACCACCCGGGCTGATCAGGATGTATGAACTCGCAGTCGATGCGTCGGTATTTACAGGCGGCAAAATTACATCGACGCCGAGCGACTTCATATCGTGCACAAATACCTGGCCCAATCGATCATCGGCGACACAACCGATATAGGCGGACTGCCCGCCGAGGGTGGCCAGGTTGGCGATCGTATTGGCAACGGACCCGCCCGACATTTCCGTCGTCGGACCCATCAAAGCGTAAATCCTCTCAGCCTGGTCCTGGTCGATCAGTGTCATCGAGCCTTTAATCGAACCAATCTCGGCCAGGATTTCGTCGTCGACATGGGCAAGCACATCGACAATCGCATTGCTGATCCCCAGCACCGTCACGGGTGATGTCATTTATCGCCTCACATCGCTCATTAGCTATCGTTGGATATGAAAGGAGCGAGCTCATCGAGAATAGGCGCAAGGCCGGGTTTGTGCTTCCTTATTTCCTCGACGCTAAGGCCGGACAACTCGTGTGGCAACACCAGCCAGTCGTCGATTTCGTGCAAATAATAGTCCGGTGGTTTGATCGTCTTTTCCGTCGGCCGGTACCAGACCGATGCAACCCGGATGTCGTGCGGCAGGTTGCGCCTGGTCTTGGCGGCGAGCTGCTCGATCAGGGCGTTGACGCTGGAGCCGGTACTGTAGACATCGTCGACAATCAGCAGTGAATTCTCGGCGCAGATATTCTCCAGCAAATACTGCAAGCCATGGACACGAATGCCCTGGGTCCCCTCGGCCCTCCGCGTATAGGAATCCGGTCCGTTATAGGACGTGCGAATGGCGATATGGTCTGTCTTTACGCCAAAATTCTCGAGCCCTTCCTGAACCGCGATCCCCACGGCGCTGCCGCCACGCCAGACGCCGACGAGGTAATCCGGCCTGAATCCGGCCTCGTATATTTTGACAGCGAGCCTGAAGGAATCCAGCAACAGGTCGTTGGCTGCTATGAATCTTTTGTTCATTGCTGTGTCGATGCCGGTCGGCCCGTACTGTAGAATTGGCTGAATATTATAGCGGTTAATGCAACCCCAGGTAAGCAAGCGGCGGCCCGTGGAAAAAATTGTCATCAGCGCGCAGGAATTGCTCGAGGACTCGTTTCGCCTCGGCAGCAAAATCATCCGCAGCGGGTTTCGGCCTACGGTAATCATCGCAATCTGGCGCGGTGGCACGCCGGTCGGCATGGCGGTACAGGAGATTCTCTCGTTTTGCGGCATCGAAGCGGATCACATCGCTATCCGGACCTCCTCTTACACCGGCTACGACCAGCGGGAAAGCATCGTCAAGGTCCACGGCCTGAATTACCTCATCAAGAGACTAAGCCACGAAGATCGCCTGCTGATCGTCGACGATGTGCTGGATACCGGGCATACCCTGGTGGCGGTCATCGATGAGCTGCGACGCAGGGCGCGCGGCAACATGCCGGAAGACGTACGCGTCGCCGTGCCCTGGTACAAACCCGAGCGCAACCAGACCGACCTGGTCCCCGACTACTGCATTCATGAAACGCCCGCCTGGCTGGTGTTCCCGCACGAACTCGACGCCCTGACCGAGGAAGAAATGCAAAAATACCGCCCCGTATTGCACGAGGTCATCAGCAAGGCGAAAACCGAGGGATAGCCGGTCGTGGTTCTAGCTGCGATCCAGGTTGCGCAGCGTGATCGCCTCGCTGACTTGTGCGATGCCGAGTTCATCGGCGCCATCCAGATCGGCGATGGTCCGGGCC
>BFAU01000088.1 GCA_008975185.1 bacterium MnTg04
TTGCGGCGATACTAGCACAACAAAGCCAGAAAGAAATAACTTGTGGTAAAAAAATTACAAGCCTTGAGATGCAGTCGAAACCAGGCATTCGAAGCGCTCCTTCGGGCAGCACGAACTCGCGGTATCGGCGACCGCGCGTTTATCGATATACTTGGAAAAGGCCTTATAATTCAATAATTAAGGAATTTTATGCGGGTCAGGTCTGCGACTGAAAATTCCACTCGAAGCCGATCGTCGTACTTTGTTGCAGATAAGCAACAGCCGGCAAAAATTTGCTGCGGAATTGGTTGCTGTTGCAACGAAGCAACAGCCAGCGCATTTTTCGCGCTCGAATCAGGCAACGACGGAGAGCGATGCCCGGAGTAACCTCCCGGCCAGTAATTCCCGCTCCTGGTAGATGTCCTCCAGTGGCTCGGTCAGAAAACCCTGCGCATTGAATAACGCGATGATCTCCTGGCCGCGTCGTTCGCTCACCGCGGCATTTTGCAAATCGTGCAAGCGGGCCAGGTTGGCATCGAGCTGCCGCCGGTATAGCGCAAGCAATGCAAGAGCCTCGGAACCCGGTTTCCGCTGCCAGCGGAAACAATCGCTGACCGATTTCAGCGCGTTTTGGAGGATCTGGGGGTTGGGTGTTTGTGCGACCAGTGATTTTAGCTCGGTCGCCGATCGGTTCAGTCGGTTACGGCTTTCCTCGGCCTCGGGGTCGTTGACCAGCAAATGTGCCTGGTCGGCGGGAACTTTGCTCATTTGCTCCAGGAGATCGGCCGTATGATCGAAAAATCCACTGTTTTCCAGCAACTTGCCCAACCTCAGTTCTTCGGCCGCGGTCTCGAGGACAACCGAGTCTGAGTGATGCATCACGAACAACAGGCGCGCGCCAGGGGCGCAAACCCGGGCCAGTTCGGCGATTGTCCGGTCAAGCGGCGTGTACTCCAGCGCATATTGGCCGCTGACCATATCGACACTGCTGGCGGGCAGGCCGCAGTCCTCGGCCGGCGTTCTTGAATGGAAGCGGATTGCCGCCAGGCCGTCGGTGTTCGATTTCACCATTGCCGGAGGGTCGATTTCCGCCTGGTCGATCGCGTGCACCGAAAAACCGCGATGCAACTCGCTGGAAATGCGGCTGGCGATCAGCGCGATCGCCCCGTTGCCGGTCCCGATGTCCAGGATCGTCGCGTTGCCTTTGGCGGAGCGGAAAAATTCCTCCCAGACCTGGCGCAGCCTCCCCTGGTAATTACCGTCAAAGGCGTCGGCGCAGGAGGTCAGAAAGCCGTGGCTCCAGTAGTCGTCCCAATGCGAAGTATCTTTTTCGGTCGGCTTTGTCATGTCTTTCCGGGCCAATTTCTGTGCGGCAAAAATAAGATAGCACTATCCCCGGCTGGCCATGACCCGGGCCAGTTCGTCAGCTACCGTAGCCTGCTGCCGTGCCGTTATTGCGGTGAACAATGGCAACGCAATCGTCCGCCCGGCTATGTCTTCCGTTACTGGCAGCGAACCCTGGGCAACCGGATGGCGTTGGCGATAGAAATCGAGCAAGTGCACGGCCGGGAAGTAATTTCCCAGTTCGATGCCTTTGCCAGCCATTTCGGCGATTAACCGCTCGCGCCGCGCTCGCGGGGCGTCCAGCGTCAGCACATAGACAAACCACGCAATGCGACCGTGCGCGCAGTCGCGCGGCGGTAAGCTGACGCCGGGTAGTCCATCGAGCAGCCGATGGTATCGGGCCGCCGCGGTACTCCGCCGTTTCAGGAACTCGTCCAGCCTGGCGAGCTGGCCGACGCCAAGCGCGCAGGCCGGTTCGGCCAGCCGGTAATTATGGCCCAGCCGGTCCGCCAGGAAGCCGTTCTCCGTGCTCCCCTGGTTACTGAGGGAGCGGCAGAGCGCCAGAAACTCCAGGTTCCGGCTGACGATGGCGCCCCCTTCGCCGGTAGTGATGAGTTTATTGGGATAGAAGCCATAAACACCGCAATCGCCGATGCTACCGACCGGCTCGCCGTTGCTGCTTGCGCCCAGCGCTTCGCAGGCGTCTTCGATCAGTCGCAGATCGTGGGCCCGGCAAAACTCCAGTACCGGGTCCATGGCAACGGGCCGGCCAAACAGGTGGACAACGATGACCGCCCTGGTTCGGTCGCTGACGCAGCGCGCCAGGTCTGCGCAGTCCATGTTCATGGTGTCGCGACAGATATCGACAAAAATCGGCGTCGCGCCCCGCCTGACTATCGCGTTGACCGTCGCGACGAAGGTAAAGGACGGTGTGATGACCTCGTCACCGGGCCCGATATCCAGCGCTTGCAGGCATAGATCCAACGCTGCGGTGCCCGAGCTTACCGCCACCGCACCCGGACATGCGCAGCGTTCCGCGAGCGCGGCCTCGAATCCGCGCAACCTGGGCCCCTGGCTCAGGCGGCCGCTACGCAACACATCGGCAACGCCGGCAATCTCCTGCTCGGAGATATCGGGTTGCGCCAGGGGAATTTCAGCCATGGCCGGGGTTGCGCTGTTCCGTCATTACACGGTGCGCGCTGGCGGGCAGGTTTTTCTTTAACAGCAGTACCTGCTTTTGGGGTAAACCGGCGATCAACCCGGCGATCTGCCGTCCGGCGGTACCGTCGCCATAGGGGTTTTGCATGTTGCACAGCGAGGCCCGGAAAGTTTCGCTGCAGGCTTGGTCGATCGCGGCCAGGATTCGGTCCGCTTGCGCCGGGCAGTCGATGATGTTGTCCGCGCGTTCACGCCCCTGCTGGCGTATGCCGATATTGACCGCAGGTAGCTTCAACGCCGGCGTTTCCATGATCCCGCTCGAGGAATTGCCGATCAGAAAAAGGCTGTGCTTCAACAACCCCCAGTAATCCAGGTGGGCCAGGTTCACAAACAGGCTGGCATTGGCGTTGCGCCGGCAGAAATCGCGGGATTGCTGGATCAGCTTGCGACTTCCCGCGTCCGCATTCGGGAAACAGATGATCTTGGCAACGGAGATATTTTCCAATGTGCCGAACAAGGCTATGGCATCGGCTTCCGGGTCCTTCGCCAGCGTCACCGGGTGTACCGAGACCATGCAATAAGGCTGCCCGGTATCGATTGCCAGTCTTTCCCCGAGTTCGCCCGGGCCGGGGATCGTGGCTTCTCGCAGGTGATCCAGTGACGGCGCGCCGACCTGGTGTACGCGCCAGGCCTCTTCCCCAAGCGCGAGCACCCTTTGTTTCGCCATTGCCGTCGGCGTGAAATGGACGTGGCTAAGCTTGGTCAGGGCATTGCGGACCGCATCGTCGATCGCGCCCTCGCTGATCTCCCCGCCTTCTATATGGGCGACCGGAATCCGCAGCGCCAGCGCGACGCTTGCCGGCGCCAGCATTTCGTATCGATCGGCGATGACCAGCACCAGGTCGGGCCGGTCGCGGGACAGTATTTCGGTCAGCCCCAGCGTCGCCAGCCCTATGGATTTGCTCATGCCGACATCGCTGTCGGAACTGAGCAGGCACTCGACCGTTTCATCGACGACAAAACCCTGGCGCTTGATTTCGTCGGCGGTAGAGCCAAATTCGGGCGCCAGGTGGGCGCCCATGGCGATCAGTTTTGGTTCGATCCGCGGGTGGGCAAGCATATGCCGCAGCGGCCAGTGCAGGTGGCCAAAATCCGCTCTTGACGAAGTGATGACTGCGACTTTCACGGGCTGGGTCATGTCAGGTTCGTTGCCCGCACGCGCTGTGTGATCCACCGATATGGGAAGGCGCCATCCTCGATCTATCGCAGCGCCCAAAAGGCCAGTCCCTGGCTGATCTGCTGACGGTCCAGCCACTGGCCTTTAAGCATGACGCCCCTGATGTTTCGTGTATTGGTGATGTCTGCAAACGGATTGCCCTCGAGCAGGATCAGCTCCGCGGACAACCCCACCCGGACCCGGCCAAACTCGTCTTCGGCGCCGAAGTAGCGGGCCGGATTGACGGTGCCGGTCCGCAACGCCTGGTAAGGCGTCAGACCCGATGCGACCAGCAACTCGAGTTCCTGGTGAGTCGCGACTCCGGGCACGTTAAAAACCTGGGGGGCGTCAGAACCCAGCAACAGGCCCGCGCCCTGGTCGTGCAGGGCTTTGATGATTTTGCGGCGGAGCGCAATAAACTGTTCCGCACCCGCCCGATCGTAACCGGCATCGTTGAGTACCGCGTTTTTACTTTTCGACCACCTCGCCAGGGTAGCTTCCTGGACATAGACCATTTCCGGCCGGCCGGACATTTCCCGGGCAGCCGGCGGCAGGACCAGGTGCTCCAGGAAGGTCTGCGTCGGGACGATCCAGACACCCGCCTTCGCGGTCGCTTTGGCCAGCGGCACGATCCGGCTTTCATCGACCAGGCCGGTCAGGCCCAAACCGAACAAGCCATTGGCTGCGTCAGGATAGACCGTGCCTTCGGGAACCAGCGCCTGCAGGTAGCCATCCAGGTGATCGATACTGGCCTGCCCCCGCCTTAATGCTTCGGGCACGCCGACCAGTATGCCGACATGACCGCCATAGGGGATGCCGAGTTCGTCGGCCACGCGATCGATCGCCCTGAATTCGCGCAGATTCAGCCCGGGATGAAGTTTGACGAAGTCAAAGCCCGCAGCCTGTTGTTGTCTGACCTTGCTGCCCGCGTCCACGGGGCCGTTGACGCTGCGCCCATTCAGCGACGGCCCCGACGTGTAAAGTCGAGGCCCCAACCTGTGCCCCAGCGCCAATTGCCGCCTGAGATCCAGGTGATCCGCCGCGCCCAGCATGCCCCTGACGACGGTGATGCCGTGGGCGACATTGAGAAAAAGGATTCGGTCCAGGTTGTCCGCATCGGCCAGCCCCGGAATATGTGCGTGCATTTCCGCCAGCCCCGGCATCAGGTAAAGACCATCGCCGCGGATTTTACGCGTACCCGGGGGCAGCGGGATGTCATCGACAGGACCCATTTTACTGATCCGGCCATCTTCGATGACTACCGTTTGCGATGCCAGCACGACCTCGCTATCCATCGGCAATACGTTGACATTGACAAACGCAAATGGCGCAGGCGCGGCGCTGGCAAAGTCGCCGCCGAAGGTCGCAACACCGATCAGGAATATGCTCAGCAACCGATAAATCATGGCCTGGGTCTCACTGAAAGTACAAAAAGCCCCGGTGGCCAGACGCCACCGGGGCTGAACGCATGGCCCTCAATCGCCAAGTATGCGTAAAGTAACCCGGCGATTTTCCGCACGGCCCGCGGCCGTCGCATTGCTGGCGATCGAGTTGCTTTCGCCATAACCCCTGGCGCTCAGCATGCCGGCATCGACCCCATGGCTGACCAGGTAGTCCAGGACAGACTGGGCACGGCGCCCGGACAGGTTCTGGTTATACGCGGCCGATCCGGAGCTGTCCGTGTAACCGGCGACTTCGACTCGCAGATCGCTGTTCTTCAGTAAAGTGGCCGTCGCGTCATCGAGACGCGCAGACGAATTGGCGGTCAGGTCAGCGGAATTGGTCTCGAAATTAACGCCCCGCAGGTGAATTTCCTCCTGCAACTCGCAACCGCGATTATCGACCCGCGTGCCGGCCGGCGTGCCCGGGCAGTTGTCCATATAGTCGGCCACGCCATCGCCATCGCTGTCGAGAGGGCATCCCACCGCATCGACCGGCGCACCGGACGGCGTACCCGGGCAGCGATCGGCGCCATCGACCACGCCATCGCCATCGGCGTCATACTCGCATCCGTTCGCCCGTACGACTCTGCCGCGAGGCGTGCCGGGGCAGCGATCGGCGCCATCGGCCACGCCATCGCCATCCGCATCGCTGGGTGCAGGCGGCGCGGGCTCTGCGTGGGGAGAGCCAAAAGGAACCTGCAGGCCGATCATCGCAACCAGGTCGTTGGTCGAGCCGTTCGGGGCAAAAAACTTTCTCAGCCTCAGTTCAGGACGCAACGAGACGGTGCCGCCCCGGCCCAGGTCGATCAACAGGCCCATGCCGATCGAACCCGATTTCTCACGAAAATTCAGGGCCGGATCCGAACTGTCGATATTCATGGCGCCCAGGCCCAGCAGAAGATAAGGCGACCAGCTTGCGTCGCGGAACCAGACCCTCAGAAAGTTCAGCTCCAGCTCGCGAATATCCTGATCCGCCCCCCCGCTGCCGGGGTGATCGACACTGGTGTACATCAGTTCCAGATTCACTTTGTCGGTCAGGGCGCGGCCAAAGCCGACGGCAAAACCGGACTCGTCTTCCCGCGGTTGGCCGTCGGCTACCCATACACCGATGGCCGCGGGCGTCAGATACCACTGCCCGGCCTTCTCCTCGGCCAACGCCGCGTTCGCCCAGATCAGGCCGATGCACAAGAATGGAAGAATTCTGGAAGGATTCATTGGGTAGCTCCCCGGCTGTTGCAGGTGATGGTGACCCGCAATCTGTGTGCTGCGATGGCGCCACCAGTCATTGATGGCGTGATAATAACCGAATTTTCCTGCCGGTACAGCGCAGATCAGGGCGACTGAATTTCGGCCCAGTTATTGATCAGGCTGTCGCGGCGTCTCAGCAAGGCGCGAATCTGGTCGCGGTTGATATAAGCGCCGAGTTCGGCGCTCAACCGCCTGGTATCCAGCGCGGCAAGCCGGTCGGCCATTTCCCGGGTCATCTTTAGCTCGCGCTCGCGCACGTACGGCGGCTTGTTGCGATAGGTTCGGAAACTGCGCGACTGGTCTATCAGTTTGAGCATCCAGTCGCCTTGCGTGTAGGTGACATTCTGTTGCGTGCGATCGTCGTTGTAGATCAGCGTGTCCCAGACGTACATCAGGTCGTGTTGCGGTTGCAGCGGACACCAGCCATCGGCCCTGATCTTCTCGCGGTTTTTTTTCAGCAGGCTGATCAACCCGTCCATCCAGAAGATCAGCGCGCCATCCTTGCCGTTTACATTGCGTTCGACGGCGACCGGGACCATATCGAGACCCAGCATGCGATCCAGCCGGTAGGCGGCGATTTCATACTGCCAGCGGTCCGAGACGTTGAGCATGCGGTTTTTGTTCGGTCCGCGGCCGCGGCGAATTTCGGTCGACTCGGTCTTGAAAATCGCGTCCAGTTGAATGCCGTCTTTCTCCAGAGTCAGCCGGGTCGGCAGCGTGACGCCGACGGGGATCGCCTCGCTGCCAATCACCTTCGCGGTACGCAGAAATTCCGCCAGTTCATCATCCGACATACTATCGGGCCGGGCGCCCACTTTTCTGGTTTGCACGGACGGGGATTCGAGGCTTGCCTGATCGAGGTAGCGGACCTGCAGACCATGCTCGTCGATAATCAATGTGGCGGCGCTGCCGCCGTAATACGAAGTCAACATGCCGGTGTCCAGCAGGATGATTCTGCCGTCATCGCGGCTTTCAACTTTTCGGCTCGCTGTAGTCGTGTGACCGAGCACCGCGCGTTGCACCTGCTGAGTCTCCAGCGCTCGCCTGGTGACGCTGCTTTCGCTGAGCGGATAACACAGCGCGCTGCCGCGATACCAGAGCGGGCCGTCAGCGTTGAACGCCAGGCCTTCATTGGCGGCCAGCAGATCGCTCGCGGCCAGACGGGTTTCCTCGGCTATATTTTCGTTGGCTGCCAGGGCTGTTGCGATGGCGACCACAGCC
>BFAU01000089.1 GCA_008975185.1 bacterium MnTg04
GCTGGGATTCTGCCATGCAGGATCGCGATTATGATCTGGCGATGGAGGCGATCGGGCGCAGCGAGACTAACGTACTGGACATACAGAACGTTTTTGCTCCTCTGGACCTTTTGCGGGGGCTGACAGAGTTGTACCTGGGCGACCGGGACAAAACGGCTGGGTATTTAGAGTCCGCCAATGCCGTATTGGAAAGCAAATTCAAAGATTCACCGGACGACCCGAGAATCTTCAGCGCTCTAGGTTTCGTCCACGCGGGACTGGGCGAGAAGGATAAAGCGCTCGAAGCGGCGCAAGCCGCCTCTGAATTGCTGCCCGTGAGCATGGACGCCATGGCCGGTCCGGGTTATATCCTCAATTACGCAATAACCTATGCAATGCTCGATCAGCACGATGCTGCGATTGGGAAGCTGGAAGAATTTTTTTCGCAACCTAATCGCTGGAGTCTGAACGTACTCCTGCGTTACCCGGATTTTGAAAAACTGCATGATGAGCCCGCATTCGAAGCGCTGGTAGAAAAGTATCGTGTCCGTGATTGACCGCTACGAGTCAATTCGATTCAGACACCCTGACTAAAATCAAACCTAATTGTCTCTGGGAGATCCACCCCTTGAGGCTTTTCGCAGTCTCGCTTTGGCGTCGGCCTCCATCCGCACGATCTCATCCGGCGTAAAACATTGAAGTCTTGGGATCTGCGAGCCAGTGACCCGGGTGTACTTGCATACCTTGTCAGACACCTGGCTCAAATCGGTTCTGACGATTTGCTCTTCGGTCAATTGCTCATTTTTAACCGCGATTTCATTGCCTGCACATGCCGCCAGGACCATCAGCATAGAGGCGAGGAAAACGCGGAGGGTCAGTGGCATATCATTCTCCCGGCAAAACCCGGTCTGGCTCGATATTGTGACAGCGCCAACCCCACTCCGAATCGATGGTATTTTTTCGCGAATGGCCGGTCAATCGGCGATGGCAAACTGCCCTTCATAATACACCGGGTATTGACTAAGCTATCGTACCGGCTTGCGCCGCACTGATCATAAAACGATGCCTGAAATTTACCTGGTGAGACACGGCGAAGCCGCGATCAACAGTACACAGTATGACCGGCTGTCGGAGCTGGGCCTCGAGCAGGCCAGGTCACTGGGCCGGTATTTCTCAAAACTGAACCCTGGCTTCGACCGTGTCGTGACCGGCAGCATGCAACGCCACGTACAGACCGCCAACGCCACCATCGAGGCAATGGCAATCAACGTCGAAACCGAGCAACATCCAGGCCTTGATGAATATGATTTCATCGCACTATGCAGCGCGTTCGCCAGCCAGTACCCGGAAAAAGCCATCGGCCTGAGCGAAACCGGCCATGTCGATGGGATCAAGGGTTTTTACAAAGTCCTGAAGCAGGCGTTGCTGGTCTGGAGCGAGGACCGCCTGCAAGGGGCGTTGCCCGAATCCTGGCAGGAATTCGAGCAGCGAGTGGCCGATGCATTAAGCTTCCTGCGCCAGGGCGAGCGGGTGCTCGTCATCAGTTCGGGTGGCCCGATCGCCGTGCTCACCGGCCAGGTGCTTGGCATCAGCAACGCGATGAAAATACAGCTCAATATGCAAGTCAGAAACTGTGCCTACAGCCGGTTTTTCTTCAATGACCAGACCGTGCTGCTGGATAGCTTTAACAATACCGCCCACCTGGAATCCGGCGTAATTGCGCCAGAGCAGAGGACTGAAACGTGAATTTCCAAAACTCAGACAAGGTCAGCGAGCTCACGGAGCGTCTCGAGAAGTTCATGGGTGCGCATATTTACCCGGTCGAGCAAAGTTACCGGCACGCGATCAAGGCGTCGGAAAATCCCTGGGTGACGCCGGCGTTAATGGATGACCTCAAGGAAAAGGCCAGGAAAGAGGAGCTGTGGAATCTTTTCCTGCCAGACGATGAGCACGGCGCCGGTTTGAGCAATCTCGAGTACGCACCCCTGGCCGAGTTGATGGGAAGAGTCCTGTGGTGTTCGGAGGTTTTTAATTGCAGCGCGCCCGATACCGGCAACATGGAGGTGCTGGCTCAATACGGCAGCCAGGCACAAAAAGAGCAATGGCTGACGCCGTTGTTGAACGGGGAAATAAGGTCGGCATTCGCAATGACCGAGCCGGCCGTCGCCTCGTCCGATGCCACCAATATCGAATGTTCGATCGTCGCGGACGGGGAGGATTACCTTGTCAATGGCCGCAAGTGGTTTATCACCGGCGCCATGCACGAAAATTGCCGCATCCTGATCGTCATGGGCAAGACCGCGCCGGATAACCCGGATCGTCACCGGCAGCAATCGATGATCCTGGTACCGATGGAAACACCCGGCGTCAAGGTTGAACGACCACTAAGCACTCTGGGTTACGACGATCCGCCGTTTGGCCACGCAGAACTGTCGTTTACCGATGTGCGCGTACCTGCAGCCAACCTGATCCTGGGGGAGGGCAGGGGCTTTGAAATAGCCCAGGGACGTCTTGGCCCGGGCAGACTACATCATTGCATGCGACTGGTCGGGTCAGCACAAAGAGCCCTCGAAGCGATGTGCCGGCGCGCCGAGCAGCGCATCGCGTTCGGCAAAAAACTCAGCGAGCAGGGATCGGTTCGCGAGGACATCGCAAAGTCCGCGTGTGAAATAGACCAGGCGCGCCTGTTGACACTGAAAGCGGCAGATACGATGGACCGAGAGGGCAACAAGGCAGCCAGGAACGAGATCGCGATGATCAAAATCGTCGCGCCGGCGATGGCTTGCCGGGTGCTCGACCGCGCCATCCAGATCCACGGTGCGGCCGGGCTGCATGACGATATATTTCTCTCGGAAGCCTATACCTACGCTAGGCAGATTCGGCTGGCGGATGGCCCGGACCAGGTGCACATGAACGCATTGGGACGCTGGCTGGTCCGGGAACACAACTAGGGCAGCGAAAGCATGGGCGACGATCGAAAATTGGTCGATGAGCAAAAACTGGCCGCTTACCTGGAAAGTCATCTCGATGGGTTCCGCGGGCCGTTGAGCGCAGAAAAGTTTTCCGGCGGCCAGTCGAACCCGACTTTTCGAATCGATGCCGCGTCCGGCGTTTACGTGCTGCGCCGAAAACCGCCGGGCAAGCTGTTGAAATCGGCGCACGCGGTGGACCGTGAATACCGGGTTATTTCCGCCCTTGCGAACAGCGATGTCCCGGTCGCCCGGGCCTATCACCTGTGCACCGACAAATCTGTTATCGG
This sequence comes from bacterium MnTg04, assembly GCA_008975185.1. Lineage (GTDB taxonomy): Bacteria > Pseudomonadota > Gammaproteobacteria > Steroidobacterales > MnTg04 > MnTg04. The sequence goes on from BFAU01000089.1 coordinate 3,239, forward strand.
CAGCATGTTCTACCTGATGGAGTACATGGAAGGGCGCATTTTCTGGGACCCGGCGTTGCCCGGACTCGACCCGGATGAAAGAGGCGCGGTCTATGAAGAAATGAGCCGGGTACTCGCGCACATTCACGCGATCGATCCGGACGCCCACGGCCTCGCTGATTTTGGCAAACCCGGCAATTACTTCGAGCGGCAATTCGACCGCTGGAGCGGGCAGTATCGTGCATCCGAGACCGAAGCAATTGAGGACATGGAAGCGCTGATGACCTGGCTGGCCGCAAACATGCCGCCGGACGACGGCCGGGTCTCGCTGGTGCATGGGGACTTTCGGCTGGATAACCTGATCTTCGATCCGCTCGAAGAGCGGATTATCGCCGTCGTCGATTGGGAGCTGTCTACCTTGGGCCACCCATTGGCCGATCTCGCGTACCAATGCATGCAATGGCATTTTCCGAACACCGGCAAACTTCGCGGTCTGGCGGATGTCGGTATCGGCAACCTCGGCATACCGGACGAAAATGCGTATATCGCTGCCTATCTCGAACAAGCCGGCATGCCGGCGGTGGAAAACTGGTCTTTTTACCTTGCGTTTTGTTTCTTCCGCCTGGCGGCGATCGTACAAGGCGTGAAGAAAAGAGCGCTCGATGGCAACGCCTCGAGCCAGGCCGCACTGCAAATGGGCGAGCTGATCTACCCGCTATCGGCCCTGGGTGTGAAAACCATAGCGAAGTCCCATTGATCTGGCGCCACCAAAGCTTGGCCCGGCTGTTATAATTAGACTGGTTCGAAAGCGAAGGAACAGGTGATGCCGGGTGCAGCCGGTACTGGTGGCGAAGGAATGCTTAGCAAAGATACGCGGGAAATCCTGTTGCAGGCCGAGGGCCTGAAACTGTGGCGCGGTGAGCGCTGCCTGTTCAGGGCTTTATCCTTCGAACTGCCCGAGGGAGCAGTTCTGCATGTGTCCGGAGCCAACGGTTGCGGCAAGACCAGCCTGTTGCGCGTGTTGTGCGGTCTGACTGAGCCCGAAGAGGGCGAGATTCGCTGGCGCGGCCGCAGCATTTGCCGTTGTCGCGAGGATTTTCAGCACGCGTTCGCCTGGCTCGGTCATCTGCACGGGTTCAAAGCCGAACTCAGCGCCCGGGAGAACCTGGCGTTTTCCGTTTCCCTGAGACGCGAGACAGACCCGGATGTCCGGAACGAAACCCTGGGCCAGGTCGGCCTCGATGCTGTCGCGGATTTGCCCTGCCGGGTGCTTTCCGCGGGGCAAAAAAGGCGGCTGTCGCTGGCGATGATCCTGCTCAGCGCGGCACAACTTTGGATTCTCGACGAGCCATTCACCAACCTGGACCCGAAAGGGCGCAACATGATCGCCGATATGCTCGATCGCCACTGCGCCAACGGCGGTACAGCTATCGTCGCCGCACACCAGGATCTCGGTGTCGAGCAACGCTATCTGCGGCATCTCGAAATGGAGGACACAGGGTGAACGGTCCGCTGTCGGGATTTGGCGTGGTCCTGGCTCGCGATCTGCGGCTGGCCTTCCGCCGCCCCGGCGAAATGGCCAACCCGTTGTTGTTCTTCATTTTAATCACCGCGATATTTCCGCTGGGGCTCAGCCCGGAACCAGAACTGTTGAGGACGGTCGCGCCCGGCGTCCTCTGGGGCGCCGCGTTGTTGTCATCGCTGCTGGCCCTGGATTTGCTGTTCCGAAGCGATTACGGAGACGGCAGCCTGGAGCAACTGGTCTTGAGCGGACACTCCCTGCCGGTCCTGGTGCTGGCGAAAACACTGGCGCACTGGATGGTCAGCGGGTTGCCGCTGGTGCTGGTCGCACCGCTGCTGGCCAGCGCTTTATACCTCCCGCCGGAGGCCTGGGGAACGCTGATGCTGGGCTTGCTGCTTGGGACACCCACTCTCAGCCTGCTCGGCGCCATGGGCGCGGCCCTGACCACCGGGCTTGGGACGGGCAGCGCTCTGCTATCATTGCTGGTCTTGCCATTGGCCACCCCGATTTTGATATTCGGCGCCAGGGGAGTCGACCTGGCCGTGCAAGGCATGGATCCGGTGGGTCCCCTTTACTTACTGGCTGCGATACTGTTTCTGGCGTTGAGTCTGTTGCCACTGGCAATCGCCGCGGCCGTTCGCATTAGCCTGGATTAGACTTTATGTGGAAATTATTTCATCAGTTTGGCTCACCGCCGCACTTTTACCGTCTGGCGGGACACCTGATACCGTGGTTCGGAGGCGCGGCGCTGGTCCTGATTCTGGTCGCGACTTATGGCGGCCTGGTACTGGCGCCGGCTGACTACCAGCAAGGCGACGGGTTCCGGATCATTTATGTCCATGTCCCCAGCGCGTCCATGTCGTTGTTCGCCTATACGCTGATGGCGGTCGCCGCCGGCACCGGTCTGATCTGGCGGATCAAGCTCGCCCACGCAGTTGCCGCCGCGGTCGCACCGATCGGCGCCTCGTTTACGTTCCTGGCCCTGGCGACCGGCTCTATCTGGGGCAAACCCATGTGGGGAACCTGGTGGGCCTGGGATGCCCGGCTGACCTCTGAACTGATCCTGCTGTTTCTGTTCCTGGGATACATGTCGCTCAGGGCGGCCTACGACGACACCGGCAAGGCAGACCGGGCCAGCGGCCTGCTCGCGGTGGTCGGCGTGGTCAACGTACCGATCATTCATTATTCGGTTGTCTGGTGGAATTCACTGCACCAGGGGGCAACCATCATCAAGCTCGGCAAACCCGCGATCACCGGCGACATGCTGTGGCCGTTACTGACCATGCTCGCCGGTTTTGGCTGCTATTTCGCGACCGTCCTGATGATCCGGACACGCAGCCAGGTATTGCAGCGCGAGCGGAATTCCCGCTGGCTTATGGATCTATAAAGAGAGATATATCAATATGTTATCTGATTTTCTTCATATGGGAGGTTATGCGGGCTACGTCTGGAGCAGCTTTGGCCTGACCGCCGCGGTTCTGTTGCTCAATCTTGCTGGCGCCAGGCGTCAGTTCAAACAACGGCTGGCCTTCGTCCGGCAACGGGCGGCAGCCGAGGACCAGACATGAAAAAACGTTACCAAAGAGGCATCCGGGTTGCATTGGTGCTCGCCGGCGTCGGCATCGCCGTGGCGCTCATGCTCAGGGCCTTCGACGAGAATATCCTGTATTTCTATACGCCCAGGCAGGTGGTGGCGGGCGAGGCACCCGACGGCAGGCGTTTCCGCCTCGGTGGCCTCGTAACGCTCGGCAGCATCGAGCGAGAACCCGGTTCGCTAAAAGTCAGTTTCCTGGTAACCGACAATCAGAAAACGCTGACCGTTGAATACGAGGGCGTGTTACCGGACTTGTTCCGCGACGGGCAGGGCGTAATCGCCCACGGCGCCATGAACGATAAAGGTGTATTCGTGGCCGATGAGGTGCTGGCCAAACACGATGAGAATTACATGCCACCGGAAGTGGCCGAAGCGCTCAAAGAAGTGCATGGAGAAAACGAGTCATGATACCCGAACTCGGCTTGTTCGCGCTGGTTTTGACTTTCTGCCTCGCGTTTATTCAGTCTTTTGCCGGGCTGGCCGGAGCATATTGGCGCAAGCCGGAATGGCTGGCGCTGGTCCGGCCCATGGCCAGCGGGCAGTTCGTGTTTGCCGCGTTGTCATTTGGCTTGCTCACCTGGTCGTTCATCGTCAACGACTTCTCCGTCGAGTACGTGGCGCTCAATTCGAACACCGAGCTGCCGTTTTTCTACCGGATCGCCGCCGTCTGGGCGGCGCACGAAGGCTCGTTGCTGCTCTGGATACTGACGTTGTCTGCCTGGACCCTCGGTGTCGCGTGGGCAAACAAGGACATGCCCATAGTGTTTCGCGCCCGGATACTGGGTGTGCTGGGCCTGATCAACTGCGGTTTCATGCTGTTCGTCATGGCGACTTCAAACCCGTTCATTCGCCTGCTGCCCGCCGCGCTTGAAGGGCGGGACCTGAACCCTTTGTTGCAGGACCCGGCGCTGGTTATCCACCCGCCAATTCTTTACGCCGGTTATGTCGGTCTTGCAGTGGCTTTTGCCTTTGCCGTTGGCGCGTTGATCGAGGGCAAAGTGACCAGCAACTGGGCGAGATGGCTCAGGCCGTGGACCCTCCTGGCATGGGCTTTTCTGACCGTCGGTGTCGCGCTGGGCTCCTGGTGGGCCTATTACGAACTGGGCTGGGGCGGCTGGTGGTTCTGGGACCCGGTTGAGAATGCCTCGTTCATGCCCTGGCTGATGGCGACCGCCCTGATTCATTCGCTGGCGGTAACGGAAAAACGCGGCTTGTTCAAGAGCTGGACGGTCCTGCTGGCGATCTGCGGTTTTTCGCTGAGCCTGTTGGGTACCTTCCTGGTACGCTCCGGCGTACTGATATCGGTACATGCTTTTGCCAGCGACCCGGCGCGCGGCCTGTTTATCCTGATCTTTCTCGGTCTGTGTATCGGCATTGCGCTGGGTCTTTATGCGTGGCGCGCGCCCGCGTTCGGTTCAGGCGGCGGCTTCAAGGTCCTGTCGCGGGAAAGCTTCCTGCTGCTGAATAACCTGATGCTGGTCGTTGCCGCCGGCCTGATATTGATAGGTACCTTATACCCGTTGTTTATCGATGCGCTGGAGATGGGGAAAATTTCGGTCGGCCCGCCGTATTTTAACCTGGTGTTCCTGATCCCCACGCTGCCCATGGTGCTGTTGCTCGGCGTGGGTATGCACAGCACCTGGAAACGGGCGCGCTGGGAGATGTTGTGGCTACGCCTGAGAACACCGCTTTCGATTGCAGTCCCGGTGGCCCTGGGTATTTCCTTTGCCTGGGGCCGGCCTTCGGTCCTGACTTTCGTCGGCGTGTTTGCCGGCGTCTGGGTGATTCTTTCTGCGTTGAGCGAAGTACGCCAGCGGCAAAAAATGGGGCGCAGTTTCTTTGCTTTGCCGCGCTCGGTATTAGGCATGCTGACCGCACATATCGGCCTGGGCCTGTTTGTCCTCGGCACCACGGTGACCAGCGTGTTCAGCATCGAAAAAGACCTGGCGTTGCGGGCCGGCGACGTCGTCGAGCTGGCCGGCTATCAAATCAAACTGGAAACCCTGCGCAACACCGAAGGGCCGAATTTTGACGCGGTCGAAGGCGTGGTCACGATCAGGCGGGATGGAGAAATGGTTACGACTTTGTATCCGCAAAAACGCGTGTACCGCGTACAGACCAGCCCGATGACCGAGGCCGGCATCGAAGCCGGCTGGACCCGGGATTTGTTTGTCGCGCTCGGTGACGATCTGGGTAATGGCAGCTGGAGCCTCAGGATCCAGTTCAAACCGCTGGTGCGCTTTATCTGGCTGGGGGCACTGGTGATGGCATTTGGCGGCCTGTTGTCGATGAGCGACCCCCGTTACCGGAAAAAAAGGCAGGCCGAAGCGCCGGCGCCTGAATTGGCCGAAGGAACTGCCCCGTGACCCGTTTCATCGCGCCCATCATAACTCTCGCGATACTGGTCGGCTTTTTCTTCGTCGGTTTGCACAAAGACCCAAGCATTGTGCCGTCGCCCCTGATCGGCAAGCCTGCCCCTGTGTACGAGCTTCCCTTGCTGCTGAAGCCGGATGAGACCCTGGGCACGGAAAAATTGCTCGGCCAGGTTTATCTGCTCAATATCTGGGGTACCTGGTGTCCCGGCTGTCGCGTCGAACATGGTGCGTTGCTGGAAATCGAGCGCCAGAATATCGTGCCGATTTATGGTCTCAATTTGAAAGACGATCCGCGCCTGGCCCGGCAATGGCTGGCGGAACTGGGCGATCCCTATGTGGCGACAATGGTCGATACCGAAGGCCGGGTTAGCATTGACTGGGGCATTTACGGAGCTCCCGAAACCTTCCTGGTAGACCACGACGGCATGATCGTCCACAAGTTGATAGCGCCAATTAACATGCAAATCTGGCATGAGGATTTCCTGCCGCTGATTCAACAACTCAAGGCGGCGCAGCCATGAAAAAAATGATCGCTGTTTTGTTGTTGATGCCGTTGCTATCGTTTGCTGTCGATGACAGCGAACCCATGGAGGATCCCGAATTTCAGGCACGCTACGAGACACTTGTCCGCGAATTGCGCTGCCTGGTTTGCCAGAACCAGCCGATCGCTGATTCGAACGCACCACTGGCAAAAGACCTGCGCCGCCAGGTCCGGGAAATGCTGTTGTCCGGCTCCAGCGATTCAGAAATCTATAGCTTCATGACGGACCGCTATGGCGACTTTGTCTTGTACCGGCCGCCTTTTGTACAGCGCACCTGGCTGTTGTGGCTGGCCCCCGGGATTTTGCTGTTGCTCGGCGGTACCGTCCTGGCGCGTACGCTGCGGCAAAGAGCGGCGATGCCCATCGATGATGACGACGAAGACGAGGGTGCGATCGAATGAGTCTGTTCTGGATGTTCGCAATGGCTTTGCTGCTGGCGGTCTTTGTGCTCGTTTTTGTGCCGCTGAACCGGGTCAAGGAAAAAGGCGCGCGCCGGACGATGATGGCCATTTTCCTGGTGGTGCCGCTAGCCGCGATCTTGTTGTACCAGGCATTTTCCAATTACCACCCGGAGGCCGCCCGTGCCGGTGTCGATCCGGTCGCGGACATGGTTGCCGGTCTGGAATCAAGGCTTGCCAGAGATGGCGGCAGTGCAGCCGAATGGTCCATGCTGGGCCGTTCCTACATAACCATGGGCAGGTTTCAGGAAGCCGTACCGGTTTACGCCAGGATAAATGAAATGACCGGTGGCGAAGACGCCGGGGTCTTGATCGACTACGCCGAATCGCTGGCTTTGGCCGACCGCGAGTCGCTGAAACACCAAGGGGCTGAGCTGCTCGACAAAGCGTTGTCGATCAACCCGATGGATGCCCGTGGCCTGTGGTGGGGCGGCGTTTCGGCAATGGAAAGGGGCGACGATGAACTGGCTGCCCGGCGCTGGCGCGAATTGCTCAAGCTTGAGCCGCCGGAAGCGCTGGCCAAAACCGTACGGGAACAATTATCCCGGATCGGCGTTCCAGTCCCCGCGCCAGCGCGAACGCAAGCCGTGAGCATTCCGGTCGAGATCGAAATCTCCGCAGAGCTGGCGCAGCAGGTCAACCCCAATATGGTTCTGTACGTTTTTGCCCGCACACCCGGCGTGGCAGGGCCGCCGCTGGCAGTGGTCCGGCACGTTGCCAGCGATTTGCCGCTGAGTGTCGAACTGAGCCAGCAAAACGTCATGCTAGCCAATACAGTATTGGCGGATTACGAAGAATTGCGGTTGGTTGCCCGTATTTCGAAATCGGGCAGTCCGGGTGCGCAGCCAGGCGACTTTTTCGGTGAGGTCCTTTATCGTACGGGCTCCGGCGCCGCCGATTTGTTGATAGACCAGGTGGTGCCCTGACCCGGCGAACAACAATGGCAACGATGGAATGAGCGAAGTACGACTGACTTTCAACAGCATGCCATCGGTGGTGGCGATTTACCCGAAGCTGTTCATGGGCTCAAAGCCTGCGCTGGTCCCGGACGGAGCATCCGTTCCGACCATCGAGGCGCGCATGGATATCGTCTCGGCCCGGCCCGAAAAAATTACCGCTTACAACAAGGTCTGTGGGTTTCCGGCCAGCGATTATCTGCCGATCACCTATCCGCACGTGCTGGCCATGCCACTGCATCTCCAGATACTCTCGCATGAAGCGTTTCCTGCGCGCGTGATGGGCCTGGTGCATATCGAAAATACCATTAGCCGTTATGGCCCGATTCCGAACCAGGAAATCCTCAGCATACGTTGCTTTGTTGAAGGTCACGAGGAGACCGACGCGGGCCAGCTGTTCGCGATGAATACCGTGGTCAGTACGCGGGACTCCGTGGTCTGGGAAGAAGTCAGCACTTTTCTCGCCCGGCGCAAGGGGGTGAAAAAATCCGGCGCCGGCAAAAAGAAACCCGGCGATGCATTTGCCGATTTCGACCAGCCGGGCGCCACCAGTACCGGCTGGAACGCACCCGCGGGCATCGGGCGGCAATACGCGATGGTTTCGGGCGACATCAACCCCATTCACCTGAGCAGCCCAACGGCTCGCCTGCTGGGCTTCCCGGCGGCGATTGCCCACGGCATGTGGTCGCTGGCCAGGTCGCTGGCTGAAATCGGCGAGGAGTCGCTCGGCCCGCAGGTTCGGGTTGACAGCAATTTCAAGCTGCCGATCCTGCTGCCGGCCTGGGTAACTTTTCTCAGCCGTTCGGACGAGCAGGGCACGCGTTTCCTGCTGGCCGACCATGCCGGCCAAAAGCCGCACCTGAGTGGTCTCTGCGCAAAACTCTGAAGCCAGCCGAGACCAGTGGTGAAATATGCGGGCTCAGCCGAGCAACATGCGCAAACTATTGTTTATAATGAAATTCTCGTCTTGATCGATCGCCCCGACTGGAGCCGTGTTGCAAACTCGATTTTTCCGGCTGCAAGACCTGCTGAATAACAATGAGCGTTTGTTCTGGTTTCTGCATACGGTGGGCTGGCTGGCTTACGCCCTGGCGAATATTCTCGGCGCACTGGCCCTGGAGCGACCGGTATCCTACAACCTGGTCATCCTGACAAGCACCATCAGCGGATTTATCCTTTCGCTTGCGCTGCGTTACTGGAATCGCTTTCTGTGGACCAAGACACCCGTCTGGCAGGTGGTTGGCGCGATTGGGATGTCCTTTTTGCTGGCCCTGCCGTGGACCTGGCTGCGCAACGAGTTTCTCTGGTACACCTACAAAATCTGGTATGAGCCGCAGTCGCTTGGCGATTATATCAGCGGCGTTACCGGCTCCAGTTACGTGTTGCTTTGCTGGAGCGGACTGTATTTCGGGATCAAGTATTACCAGGTTTTGCAGTTGCAAATCAGGCGTTCACTGGCATCGGCCGCGGCCGCGCACGAAGCGCAGCTAAAAATGCTGCGTTACCAGCTCAATCCACACTTCCTGTTCAATACGCTGAATTCGATATCCACGCTGATACTCGAAAAGCAGGTCGAGGCGGCCAACCAGTCGGTGACCCGCCTGAGCGAATTTTTGAGATATACGCTCGATAACGACCCGATGAAAAAGGTCACGCTCGCGGAGGAGATTCACGCGCTCGATCTTTACCTGAGCATCGAAAAAGTCCGGTTCAACGACCGGTTGCGACTCGATTACGAGGTCGCGAGAGAAACCGAGAACGCGCTGGTGCCCAGCCTGATACTCCAGCCGTTGATCGAAAATGCAATCAAATATGCGATAGCGCCGAGGGTTGGCGGTGGTTCGATCGGTGTGAGAACCCGGCTCGAAGGACAAACAGTGGTTATCATCGTCGAAGACGATGGTCCCGGCATCGATATGGATAAAATAAAGACCGATGGCGAACGCGATGGTGTCGGCCTGACCAACACCCGGGAACGCCTGAACCAGATTTACGGCACCGACCACTATTTCGAGTTCCGTAACCGGGAATCAGGCGGTTTGGAGATCTCGATTTCCATACCGCTGGAAACCGATTTGGCGGCAGGATGATCAGATGAATATCAAAACCCTACTCGTCGATGACGAAGACCTCGCTCGCCGGGGTCTGAAGATCAGGCTGAAAGACGCGCCGGATATAGAAATTATTGGTGAAGCAGCGCATGGCGAAGAGGCCCTGCGGATGGTCGATGAGCTCAAACCCGACTTGATGTTTCTGGATATCCAGATGCCGGGGATGAACGGCTTCGACGTTTTGAAAGCACTTGCCGACAAACGCATGCCGATGATCGTGTTCGTTACCGCCTATGATGAATACGCAGTCCGCGCTTTTGACGCGCACGCAATCGATTACCTGCTAAAACCCATCGACGAGAATCGCCTGGAAGAGGCTTTGTCGCATATCCGCGAGCAATGGGAACAACGCGAAGCGGTTCAGCACCGCACCCGTCTGCTCGAGATCGTTGCGGAGATGTCCGGCCAGGATTGCGTCAGCCTCGATGAGATCATCGAAAAAGGCCGCGATGCTGTCGGCCAGAAATACCTGAGTAAATTGCCAATCAAAGACGGGCGCATCACCGTGCGAGTCGAAGTCCTCGATATCAACTGGATCGACGCCGCCGGCGACTATATGTGCGTGCATGCCAATGGCGTGACCCACATTCTTCGGGGTACCATGAAAAAACTCGAAGATTGCCTCGACCCTAAATTTTTTCAGCGTATTCACCGTTCTACGATCGTCAATATCGACCGGGTCAAGGAAGTGCGCTCGCACATGAACGGCGAGTATTTTTTGTCCCTGGATAACGGCGTCGAGTTAAAACTGTCGCGGCACTACAAGGAAAAAATCAAATATTTCGTCGGCGCCTGAGCTTCTACCACACCAACGGCAAAGCAATATATTGAGAAGAGGAGTTTCAGCCTGATGGCTGTCTGGCTCAACCGGTTACTGAATTTCAAACGCGGCGAATTGCCGCTGGCCTTGTTGTCGGCCGCTTTCTTTTTCTGCCTGCTCTGTGGTTACTTTTTTCTGCGCCCGGTCCGTGATGCCATGGGCGTATCCCGTGGCATGGACGAGCTTCGCTGGCTGTTTATCGTGACCTCGATTGCGGCGCTGGTTTTCGTGTTGGCTTTCGGCGGAATCGTCAGCCGGCTGAACCGGCGACGATTCATTCCCATCGCCTATTTTTTTGTGATCGCCTGCCTGCTGGTTTTTGCCGGCTTGCTGGTGGTCGATGGCGCAACCGGTGGCGGACTGATCGGTTCCGACGCCCAGACCGCCACCTCGAGGCTCGTCGGCTATACCTTCTATGTCTGGCTTAGCGTGATCAATCTTTTCGCGACCAGCATATTCTGGGCCTTCATGGTCGACATATTCGATGTCGATCAGGGTAAGCGGCTGTTTCCGTTCATCGGCATAGGCGGCACGCTGGGCGGCCTGGCAGGCGGTTTCGGCACACGCCAGATTGCCGGTATGACCGACTCGGTGTTTCTGCCAGCCGGCCTGATGCTGGCCGGTGCAACGCTGTTCGCAGTGGCCATAGTGATCATGCTGGCATTGGACCGCGCTGCGGTTCGCTCCAGCCATTCGAAACTCGGAACCTCGGTCGGTCTGCAAGAGCCCGTGCCGGTCGAGCGTGCCGCGATCGGCGGTCATGCGATGGATGGGTTGGTAGCGGTTTCCAAATCCCCCTATTTGCTGGGGATCGGCGGCTACATTGTCATGATGGCGATTTCGAACACGATGATTTATTTCACCCAGGCCAACCTGGTGCTCAATGAATCCGATAATTTTAGCGAGTTTATTGCGAACTTCGCGTTGTTCGATGTGCTGGCGCAGACCGCAACCCTGTTAACCCAGATGTTTGTCACTACGCATCTGATTCGCAAACTCGGTGTGGGTTTCACATTGGCGGTACTGCCCCTGGTGACGACTGCGGGGTTCGCGGTGCTGGCCTTGTGGCCAACCCTCGGCGTCATGGCGATATTCCAGGCGCTGCATCGGGCAACGCGCTATGCGGTATCGCGCCCAGCCCGCGAAACCTTGTTCAGCGTCGTGCCGGAGTCCGAAAAGTACAAGGCCAAGCCCATTATTGATGTATTTCTCTACCGCGGCGGCGATGTCGCTGGCGCCGGTATCGATGGACTGTTCAGAACACTGGGGCTGAGCCTGACGTGGCTGGCCGCGGCAATCGTACCCATCGCCGGCGCCTGGGGCGTACTGTCGTTTGCGCTGGGCCGAACTCAGGGACGCAAAGCCGGTCAGTTACAAAGTGCAGGCGATCGCCTGGACGTGGAGTGCAGAATCAATGTTCAGACTTAACCGCAGGGAATTCATCGCGGGAACAATCGCAACCGGTCTGCTGAAGACGGGTGGTCTGACGCTGGCAGACGACCGCCCAATGCTGCACCGGTCGATTCCCGGCAGCGCAGAGGAACTGCCCATTATCGGTCTCGGTACAGCGCGTGTGTTTAACGTCGACGCTTCGCCAGGGCTTCGGGCCCCGCTCAAGGCAGTACTTAAGGAACTCCTCGATGGCGGCGGCAGCGTCATCGATACCGCGCCATCGTACGGGATGGCGGAAGGCGTAGTCGGCGACCTGGTGGCCGGGCTCGATCACCCCGGGAAAGTCTTTCTCGCGACCAAGGTTGCGGCCAATGGTAAAGAAGCCGGCCTGCGCCAGATACAAAATTCGTTCAAGGATCTGAAGACCGGCGTCGTGGACCTTTACCAGGTACATAACCTGCGAGACACCAAACAACAGCTCGGATTGCTCAGGGAACTGCGAGAGGAAGGCAAGATCCGCTATATCGGCGTTACCCATTACGTTGACAGTCAGCACGACGAATTGGTGGACTGGGTAAGGCGCGAGCCGATGGATTTTCTGCAGTTCAATTATTCCATCGCGGGACGCACCGCGGAACGAACCCTGTTGCCGCTTTGTGCGGACCTGGGCATAGCGACGATGATCAACCGGCCGTTCCAGCGCGGCAGACTATTTCGAGGCGTAAAGGGCAAAGCGCTGCCCGAATGGGCGGCCGACTTCGATTGCCACAGTTGGGGACAGTTCTTCCTCAAATACATCGCCGCACACCCGGCGGTCACCAGCATTATTCCGGCGACAGCCAATCCAAAACACATGCTGGATAATATCCAGGCGGGGAAGGGCGGGCTGCCAGACGCCAGGCAACGGGTGAAAATGTTTCAATTTGTCGACAGCCTGTAAGAAAAGGGCAGGATGCCGCAACGAAGCAGCAAGGCGGCCGAGGCAGGAATGCCCCCGGCCACCTGCTCGATTGTTGTTAGTCGTCTTGCTGGCGCTGATGACGACCGTGTTTCTTGCCTCGTTTACCGTGCCTGGAACGCGCGGCTTCGCGTTCTTCGTCAGACATCGACTCCCAGCGTACACGCCGTTCTGCCTTTCTTTCACTGCGTTTGGCCTTGGCCGCTTCCCGTTCTTCTTCGGACATAGATTCCCAGCGCGCACGCGACTTTGCGCGGTGTTTCTCCCGCATTTTACCGCGTTTGGCTCGCCCCGCCTC
>BFAU01000090.1 GCA_008975185.1 bacterium MnTg04
CGGAAAAAGTCGATATGGCCTGGATCAGCGATGAGTTTATTCCCACTGTCCAGCAACGCGGGGCTGCCATCATCAAGGCCCGGGGGTTGTCCTCGGCCGCCTCGGCGGCGTCTGCCGCCATTGACCACATGCATGACTGGATTCTTGGCTCGCCCGATGGCGACTGGGTCAGCATGGCTGTCCCCGCCAATGGCAGCTACGGGGTCGCCGAGGGCATCGTTTTTTCCTTCCCGGTAACCTGCGCCGATGGTGCATACCAGATCGTCGGGGGTCTCGATATTAACGATTTCAGCCGCCAGAGGATGGACCAGACCGAGGCGGAACTGCGCGAGGAGCGCGACGGCGTCAAGGACCTGTTGAGCTAGGAATCCGGCCGCGAGCGCGACCGGTACGACCCAAAGCGAACGCCGTTCCACCTATTTGCGGTATATTGTCAGCTAAGCGCCTTTATTCATCGGCGCTCGGATCAAGGACCACACGCATGATGGCTGTCACCTGGTTTCTGCTTTTTTTCGGTATCGCCGGCCTGTTGAGTTACCGGCGGGTATCGCTGCTACTGTCTACAGCCATTATCGGCCTGCTGCTGGCCGCATATACCTATTTGGGCGATGCGGCGTTCCTGTGGAACCTGTTGCTGTGGGTTCTGTTTGCGGCATTGTTATTTTTAAACATCAAGGTGTTGCGGCGGCCGTATCTGACCCGGCCGATGCTCAACTTCTACCGCAAACTGGTTCCCAGTATGTCGGACACCGAAAGGGAGGCGCTTGAAGCCGGTACGGTCTGGTGGGAAGGCGAGCTTTTCACCGGCATGCCCGATTGGGACAAGCTGGAAAAATTACCCGCGGCCAAACTGACCCGGGAAGAACAGGCTTTTGTCGACGGCCCGACCGAGGAGCTGTGCCGGATGCTGGACGACTGGCACATTACCCATGAACGTGGGGACTTGCCGCCGGAGGTCTGGGAGTTCATCAAGAAAAACGGATTTTTCGGGATGATCATCCCGAAAAAATACGGGGGTCTCGAGTTTTCAGCGTATGGCCACTCCCAGGTCCTGATCAAGATCGGCAGCGTTTCGGCCACCGCCGTGTCCACGGTGGCGGTCCCGAATTCTCTGGGTCCTGCGGAGTTGCTGCTTCATTACGGTACGGATGAACAAAAAGAGCGCTATCTGCCAGGCCTGGCCGCCGGCGATGAGGTTCCCTGTTTCGCCCTGACCAGCCCGCGCGCGGGATCGGATGCCGCATCGATTCCCGACACCGGGATCATTGGCAAGGGCCAGTGGGAGGGCAAGGAAATCACCGGCATACTCCTCAACTGGGACAAACGCTATATCACGCTGGCGCCGGTCGCCACCGTGCTTGGCCTCGCTTTCAAGCTTTATGATCCCGACCACATGATCGGTGAAAAAGAGGACCTCGGCATCACCGCGGCCCTGATCCCGACCGCCACGGAAGGGGTGGTTATCGGGCGCCGGCACCTGCCGCTGAACAACCCGTTTCAGAACGGGCCTACCAGTGGGAAGGACGTATTCGTGCCGCTGGATTTCATCATCGGCGGACCCGAAATGGCTGGCCAGGGCTGGCGTATGCTGATGGAACAGCTGGCCGTCGGCCGCTGCATATCCTTGCCATCGAACACCACCGGCGGCGCAAAAGCCGCAACCTATGCGACCGGAGCCTATGCCCGGATTCGCCAGCAGTTCAATCTCCCCATCGGGCGCTTTGAAGGCGTCGGCGAGGCTATCGCCAGGCTGACCGGCCTGACCTATATCATGGACGCGGGTCGCAGCGTCACGGCCGCGGCAGTGGGCGAAGGGGCAAAACCTTCGGTAGCCTCCGCTATCTTGAAATATCACTGCACCGAAATGGGGCGGGTCGTTGCCAACGATGCGATGGATGTTCATGGCGGCAAGGGCGTTTGCCTCGGCCCTTCGAACTACCTGGCCAGGGGCTGGCAGTCGGTTCCTATCGCCATCACCGTGGAAGGCGCGAACATTCTGACTCGCAGCCTGATTATTTTTGGCCAGGGCGCGATTCGCTGCCACCCGTATGTACTTAAGGAACTGCAAGCGGCGCGCAATGAAGACCGGGCCGAGGGACTGAAACAATTCGACGAGGTTCTGTTCAGCCATATCGGTTTCGCCCTCAGCAATGCGGTACGCAGCATCAGCCTGGCACTGACCAATGCCCGCTACACCGCAGTCCCCGCCGAGGGAGCGACCCGGCGTTATTACCAGCACATAAACCGTTACAGTTCCGCGTTCGCGCTCGCCGCCGATTGGGCCATGCTGACACTGGGCGGCGACCTCAAGAAACGGGAGCTGCTCTCCGCTCGGCTCGGCGATGTACTCAGCGCGACATTTCTCGCCTCGATGGTACTGAAGCATTACGAGAACCAGGGACGTCCTGCCGACGACCTTCCTGTCGTCACCTGGGCTTGCCGCCACTTGCTTTACACAGCCCAGGAACAGCTGCACAGCTTCCTGCGCAATTTCCCCAACCGTGGCGTTGCCACCATGCTGCGCTTCCTGATTTTCCCGCGCGGCCTGACTTACAACGCACCCAGCGACAAGCTCGGCAACGAAGTGGCCGAACTGATGATCAGTCCCAGCATGGCCAGGGAAAGGGTTACCCATGGCATATACAAGACCGTTGAACCTGGAAATCCGCTGGGGATGCTGCAAAAGACCATGGAGATGGCGGTTGCGGCGGAACCGGTGGAAAAGATCCTCAAAAGAGCGGTCCGCGATGGCAAGGTCAGCGCACCGCATCCGCTGGAGCAAATCGATGAGGCCGTCAGCGCCGGCATTTTGACCAAGGAGCAGGGGAAAAAGCTGCGTGAGCTGGATGATGCAGTCATGGAAGTGGTGCGGGTGGATGATTTCGAGTCACACGAACTCGGCACACTCACCAGCGAACTGCAATCCGCTGTGGATCAACCAAAGGACGCTGTTGCCTGATCACCTCGGCACTCCTTGACCGACAGAATTGCAAGCTGCCGACAAACAACTGATTTACGAAGTCAGCCTGGACCTGGATCCGGACATCCAATCCGAGTACGACGCGTGGCTGGAAGACCACGTTGCCGAGATGCTGACCATCCCCGGCTTTTTGTCGGCCGAGATATCCCGTATCGATCCGCAAGAGGACCCGCATGAGGCTTGGCCGCGGCGCTGTGTCCGCTACCGGGTCGCCAGCCAGGAAGTTTTAGCCGACTATTTGAAAAACCACGCACCGCGAATGCGGGCGCTCGGCGTGGAAAAATTCGGTGATCAATTCCGTGCGCGCCGGAGAATCCTCCGGGACCAGGCGACATACCAGGCGGAAACCTCGGTGGCCGAAACGCCGGATTGCCCCAACTGCGGTACGCCGTTGCATGGTCAGTACTGCTGGCAATGCGGACAACGCTCCCGGGTCCGCCTGATCACCTTGTGGGAACTGTTGCGGGAGGCGGTAGGCGACTTGTTCGAACTGGACTCGCGATTGTGGCGCAGCCTGATTCCCTTGCTGTTCCGCCCGGGGCTGCTGACCAGCGATTATCTTGCCGGCCGGCGGGCGCGTTACATGCCGCCATTTCGGATGTACCTGGTCCTGAGCATAATTTTCTTTCTGGTCTGGGGCCTGGACTCCGATGAGTTCCGGTTTAACCCGGGTAATGATGTCGGTGAAGCGCACGCTCTCATCAACGAACAACTGGCCGAGCTTGAACAATTGCAACAGCAGGATCCGGACCCGTCGCGACACGAGCAAATAGCTGTGCTTAGAACAGCGATGGAAAAATTAGACTGGGTCGATGAGACGGCTCAGTCCGACGGGCACGGGAGGCGCATCGTACTCGATGGCGGCAGCAGCAAGACCGAACCCGGGGCTATAGTCTTGGACGCCGTATCCGGTGCATCGCCTTATGAGGACGCCGTCGATGAAGCGCCGACGGAATCCGCTGCCGTGAGCGGACCGGCCGAATCCGCAGAGGCGGCGGCGGATGTCGCAGAGGCTGATAAATTGAAAAGCAGAAAGGGCTGGAATTGCGAAAAGCTTGATATCGATTTGGGCTGGGGCTGGTTGAATCAGCAAATTGGCGAGCAAAAACTCCAGGCTGCCTGCAAGAAAATAGAGCGAGATGAGGGCGAGTCGTTCGCCAAGGCGATGCTCGGTAACCTGCCGGCCATGATGTTTCTCTTCCTGCCCCTGCTGGCGCTTGCATTAAAGGTGCTTTACGTCGGCAGCGGCCGATATTACGTCGAACACCTGCTGTTCACC
>BFAU01000091.1 GCA_008975185.1 bacterium MnTg04
GTCCTCATGGAGCGCCGCCAGCTCCGCATAAGCGCGAGTGCTTTCCGGATCGCAGGCAATCGCCTTTTCCAGTGCGTGTCGCGCCTCCTCTGACTGCCT
This sequence comes from bacterium MnTg04, assembly GCA_008975185.1. GTDB lineage: Bacteria > Pseudomonadota > Gammaproteobacteria > Steroidobacterales > MnTg04 > MnTg04. Next base: position 100 of record BFAU01000091.1, read on the forward strand.
GAGTTCATTAAAAACCAGCCCCAGCGCCAGCCATGCCTCCGAATGCCCGGCATCCCGTTTCAGTACAGCCTGGTAGGCGACAACCGCCGCTTGCAGTTTTCCTGCGGTGTGCAGGCTGATTCCTTCGTTAAGCCTGGCGGCCAGATCGCCGGGATTCAGCCGCGTCGCCGTCGAAAAGGCATCGGCTGCATCCAGCGGGCGACCTTTCATCATCAGGACGGTGCCGAGATTGTGATAAGCGCCGACCAGTTTCGCATCGCAGCTGATCGCGTTTCGAAAACAATCTTCCGCCTTGTCGAGTTTGTCCTGGGCACGGTAGACATGACCGAGATTGTTATGCACCTCGGAAAACCTTGGCCGGATGGTGAGCGCTCGCAGGAACGCATCGGCCGCCTCGTCGAACTTGCGACGATTATTCAGTACCTTTCCCAGATTGTTGTAAACCGCTGCATTCTCCGGATCCAGCTCCAGGGCCTTGAAGTAGCATTCGATGGCCTGTTCGTGATTGCCCTGCTCCTTGAACACCATGCCGAGACTGTTGTGAGCCACGGCCAGTCCAGGCTGGAGCTGCAGCGCCTGCCGGTAAACAGCGGCCGCTTCGGGATATTGCTTGCGCGCCCGCAGGATATTGCCAAGCGTGTTGAGGAAACCTGCCTGCATGGGGTTGATGGCGATGGCCTTGCGGACCAGCCTCTCGGCGTCATCGAACTCACCGAGCGCCGCATCTATGCTGCCAAGGGAATGCAACGCATCGGTGTGTTCGGGGTCCAACTGCAATGCTGCGACGTAATGCTGCCTGGCCTCTTCGAGCCGACCATGCTTGTGGGCGGACTCTCCCAGCCCGTAGTGGCGGGTTACTTCAGCATGTGGGTTTTTTGGATCGGTCAAAATATTTCCTGCCGTGGTGCCCGCATTATGCGGCTTCCTGCCAGCCGGGCAAGTACCGCGCTTGCCTTCGGGGCTAATGAATAATATGTTTGGAACACAAAAACACGGGGCCAGATGACCATGAACCGACTGACACTCCTTGCCATAGCTTGCTTCCTTTTGCTCACTCCACGATACGGCATTGCCGAAGAATCACTGGCAGATTGTGCCGCCATTAAAAATGCAGGCGCACGCCTCGCCTGTTTCGACAACCTGGCCGGTGCTGGCGCCCGCTCGGACACGGCGCCTGTAGCAGCACCCACAATACCCGCAGCCAGTACCCAGGCTACGCCGCCGGCCCCCGTGGCGAGCGCCGAGCCTGTCTCGGCTCCCGTATCTGCGCCGGCCGAACCCGCGACCGAGCCGAGCCCCGTATCCGGCGTATCCAGTTACCAGGACCTTTTTGGCCTGGAAAACAAGGCCGTCGTCAAAGGCATCAAACAGATACGCAGCCGCATCATCAACGATTTCGATGGTTGGGATGGAAAGACCGTTTTCCGGCTGGAAAATGGCCAGGTCTGGCTGCAGAAAGATGTCAATTCCACATTGTCCTGGCGCGGATCCAGCCATCCTGTAGCAACCATCAAACGCAAGTCCTTTAACAGCTATTTACTCAAGGTCGAAGGCGTCAACAAGTCGGTGCGCGTCACACGGATCAAGTAAGGGACAGCAACTTCCTTATTGCACCGTGTCGTCGGCCCCTTGCGGTCCAATGGCAGCCAGCACATTTTCCACATATCCTTTGTCAGGGTCCCACAACTCGTCGCGCTCGACCAGCGTATAAAGCGCTTCGGCATTTGATTGCAGGCTGCCGGCGATTTGCTGCCAGTCCGTAGCGGCCGTGGAGCCGTCATCGCCATTACCTTGCTCACCCAGGTTCGCAACCTTGGAACTTTGCAATTGCCACTTCATCGAGAAGTGGCGCGCAGCGTCACGTGGGGTCGCGGCCAAACTTTCATCAATGTGGTCAGTCGGCAGATCCAGACCCGAAATAACCCAGTACTTTTTTGAGCGGTCTTCCGTTGGCCAGACCTGGCCGAGAAACACGAGATGCGGCACCGCCCAGATGCACAGGCCGGTTGCCTCCGTGGAAATCAGTCCGCTGGTGTACATATGACGATTCATGCCCTGAATCTGTTCCTTCAGCCATTCGGCAAATTTTTCGACATCCTGATCTGTTTTGAATCCCATCGCTGTCTCCTGCCGGCACAGGTTCCCCTGCGCCGGTCGTTTCCGCTACCCGGACGTCGTGAGACTACCGTCCGACGCCCGCCGTTCCCGGAGATTCCTGGGCGGCAGAAATATCTCCGCCCCGTCCGGCCATGTTTTGAGCGCTCGTTTTTTCTGCTGATATCGTTGCATATCGCCGTACAACATGGCCTGCCGATCGGCATCCTGGTCCTTGATCGCCTCGAACATGGCCTCGGCCTGATATTCCTCCGCCTCGGCGAATTCGCCGTTGGCCGCCAGGGCCATAGCCAGCGTTACCGCCATATCGGCGCCGGGCATCTCCCGGTAAAGATCGCGCGCATAGCCCAGGCTCTGCGCCCGCAGATCGGCGGCGGCATTCGGGCAGGTCGCGTAAAGTCGCGCAGCAACGGTCCTGACTCTCACATTGCCGGGTCCCAGAGCCAGCGAATCGCCGATTGGTCCTATCGCGGCGGCGCAGTTTCCCTGTACCAGGTACGCGATGCCAAGCAGGAATCGCGCGGTCATGTGCTGCCCATCTTCCGCGACTACTCGCTGATATTGCACCGTCGCCTCGGCAAAGCGTCGCATCCTCATCAGCGCATTGGCGAGCAATAAACGCGCCCTGGCAAATTCGGGCTGGCCGTTGAGCACGGAACGGTAAAAGCCAATAGCGACATTGCCGCTGCCGTCCTGGTCCAGCCATACCGCCTTGATATAATTTGCCGTCGGGTCTGACGGGCTCAGTCTCAGCGCTGCGTCAATCGCAGCATAGGCGTCCTGGTCCTGCTCGAGCACCCGCTGACTCTGCGCAAGCGCGATAAACAGCGGCTGAAAACCGGGGCCGATAGCAGTCGCCAGCTGAAACGCCTTGACCGCTTCTAAGTGCTTGCCTGCTCGCACCAGCTCGCCGCCCATGCGCAGGTATTCCACCGGGGCAACCCGGTGAGCATGCACGAAAGCAAGAACCGGATCCGCGATGACCGGAATACGCTGATTGACTTGCTGCAGATGCCGGTCCGCGTTCTCCCCATCGTTCATCGCACGATAGGCTGCCGCCACCTGGTTGTGTAAAAAACCCGCCTCCGGTTGTGAATCCAGCGCGCGCAGGAAATACGAGGTCGCCCGCTGGTTCTGCTTGCGCCCCAGCGCGATCTGGCCCATGCCCGCCAATGCAACCGCATTCCTGTTGTCCAGCTTCAGAACCTGTTGCAACTGCGCTTGCCCCTCTTCGATCGCTCCCTGGCGTATGAACTGCAGCCCCAATCGGGTCCGAGCGGCAATATTCGATGGTTCGAGTGCGAGACTGATCCCGTACATTGCAATCGCACGATCGGTTTGGTCGAGTTCTTCCAGCACCAGGGCAATCAGGTAAGTCCAGCGATAGTTCCCCGAATCGAGAAGCAACGCGTTCCTGTACGCAGCTCTGGCTTCATTGAGCATTCGATAGGCATGGAAATGCATGCCCAGGCTGCCAAAATGAAACCCCAGCTCCGGCCCGTAGAGCCCGTCCCGCCCAGCCTCGAAAATTTCAATGGCCGGTTCGATCAGCACCCGGATCTCCGGCTGCAACCGGGTGAGATCGGGCAGCGGTATTTCCACCAGGACTATTTCCGTATCCTGCGGCGTCGGGTTTTCCTGTGCGACCGTTTCTTGTGCGATCAACCATGCACCGCAAACCAGCGCGAGGAAAACCCACGCGCAGATACCAACCTTCGAGGCCTTAGTGATATTCAATGGATAAACTCTCGCTGTGCATGATCATTCGTTTTTTTCGCCAATGCAGCCGCGCCGTTTCCGTCTGGCCACGCTACGCGGAGTTCCAGGTCTACCTCCGGAACCGGAATCTCCGCCGCCCGACCGTCCGGCCACAGCACCCAAAGCCCATCCACCGCTGAGTTTGCACCCAAACCAAAAGTCAGGACCGTCTCCATCTGGGACAAGTAGCTGCGCGTCGGGTTCAGCGTCCTTTGTTGAGTCACGTCGCCGCTGGACAAGGTCACGACCGCCCCGATCGGGCTCTGGCCAGCCGCTCCCTGGTCCAGGCGTACACGTAACCAGTGGTGTCCGGTGCGCTGGTCATTCCGCAGGATCATCGGTCGGTCGCCGCTTTGCGTAATCACGATATCCAGATCGCCATCGCCATCGAGATCGCCGTAGGCGGCCCCCCGCCCAACCACCGGCATACCCAGATCGCCGGCCCGGCCATCCGCGACGGGTATGTATTGCCGCTGGCAATCCTGTCCGCATTGCCAGAACAACTGGCTGGCCTGGCGATAATTCTGACTTGGCTGGACGATATTGATTTCCGGCTCCACATGCCCGTTGGTTTGAAAAAAGTCCAGCCATCCGTCCAGGTCGTAGTCGAAGAAAAACAATCCAAAACTCAGCGCCTGGCGGCTGAGCGGGCCGATCCCCATCAGGATCGCTTCGTCGGTAAACAAGCCGTTGCCCTCCTGGGCGACATAGAACGATGTCATCTCGTTGGCAAAATTACCGATGGCAACAGCGAGATCGCCATTATTGCCGTGCGCCGCCGTATCCATGCCCATCGCGCCCGTCGCGTGGCCCGCATTATCGAACGCCAGACCCAGGTCGGATCCTGTTTCCCGGAAACCCTGGCCGGCAAGGTTTTCAAAAGCGAAATTTCGCACCGTGTCATTGGCGACTACGAGATCAAGCCAGCCGTCGTTGTTCAGGTCGATCGGCACAACCGCGAGCCCCTTGCCCATCGCTTCGCCGGTGGCCGGGTTGAATACCTGCACCCACTCTGATTTGTCGGTAAAACTTCCGTCGCCGTTGTTCAGGTAAAAGTAGGCCTGCGTTCCAGCGTAATTGGCTGGCGGCCCGAAAGCACGGCCGATACCGGTCAACCGGTAGTCAACCTCAAGATCGATATCCCGTGACCATTCGACATAATTGGCGACGAACAAGTCCAGGTCCGCATCGTTATCGGCATCGAAGAAAATTGCAGCCGTACTCCACACGTCGTCATCACCTGACACGCCCGCAGCCGCTCCGACCTCGACAAAATGATCGCCACCCATGTTGCGCAGCAAGCGATTGCCGCCAACCGCCGTGATAAAAATGTCCGTCCAGCCATCGTTGTCAAAATCTGCGGTGGCGACGCCCATTCCGTACAGTTCCAGGTTTACGCCGGTTGCCGCACTGACATCGGTGAAACCCCGGTCTCCGTCGTTCCGGTAGAGCCTCTGGGTTGCCCCGGCAGTTTCTTCCCGCCACGGCCAGCTTTTTCCGTTGACAAAAAACAGGTCCTGATCGCCGTCACGGTCATAATCGAAAATTGCGACTCCGCTGCCCATGGTCTCCGGCAGCAGACGCTCGCCATAGGCGCCGTTCGCGTGGACGAAATCTATGCCCCAATCGTCAGCCACCTCCGAGAAATGAACTTGCGGCGGCGACCGGTCGCTGGTCTCCGAGAGTTGCTCCGGACCTGCCAGCCTCGCTTCCGCAACCGGTTCGGGCCGTTCTTCACCGCGACCGGAAAAAATCACGGTCAATACGACAACCGCCAGCCCGATCATGAGCAATAAGGACCAGCGAAAAACCCGGCCGATGATCGCGTCATCCTGCTCCATCAGATCCAGTTCTGCCGACAGGTCTTGTTCCTTGTGCTCTTTCATACTACTCAGTCCGGCGCATAGTCAGAGACAGGACCCGCGCTAACAGGCTCGCGGTGCAGATCGTAAATCGCGACCGGGTTGGCGGCGTGATCGGCAGCCGGATCCATGCGCCTGGCCAGCGCGATGGCGCGGTCGCGCGCATTGTCGTTCACTTTGTAAGTCTGGTACAGGCGGCGGTGCTCTTCCGACCGGCCCGTTTCGCCGGATTGCGCGTACGCCTGGGACAGCCCGTAGTGCGCCTCGGCGTTTTCCGGCTCGATGCCCAGCGTGTGACGGTACCAGACGATCGCCTCGGCGATAAACGAGTTGCGCTTTTCCCTGCGCCCATCGCCCCTTTCCAGCTGTGCCCGCTCGAACAGCGTCCGGGCCAGCATGTTGCTGACCCGGTAATCGAGGCTGAAATCGAAGCCACGGTCACGGGCGAGCTGGTAGCGCGTATCGAGGATGTTGCGGAAGTTCTCGATCGCCTCGTCGAGAAAACCATTCTGCCGGTTTACCTGGCCGGTAAACCAGGCGACAACCCAGGGATAGGCGGCCGGTTCGTGCCGGGCCGCGCGCTCGAGCATGACCACCGCTTCATCGAGCCGCCCCTCGCGCAAGTAAACCCGGGCCAGATTCAAGGGTCCGTCTGCCCGGCCCAGGTTCGCGACCATCCGGAATGCTTCCTCGGCCTGGCGCAACTCGCCGGCGCCGGGGGTTCGCAGCAAGCCGATGCCATAATCGTTCCAACGCTGCCATTCCGGTATATCCGGGACCGGAGCGGCGCTTACGGCCCGGCTGCTCACTGGAAAGGTTATCGAATCGGCCGCAATGGTTACCACGGGAAGGTCGTTGACCGACCCCGAATCGTCCAGCACGAAACGCATCATCGTAGTATCGAATTTCCGGTACTTCAGCGCCGCCCTGACCGTCACCGTTCCTTCCAGATCCGCCGGCACGGTAAAGCGATAGTGAACGACCTCACCGGCGCCCGGTGGAATCTGGTGATTGTAAAGGCTGACAAAAATGTCCTCCGGGTTACGCCTGTCGATTCGGCGGCCTTTCCGGTCGACGACATAAGCGTTGCCAAACCAGGACCAGGGATCGACCTCGCCCAGGCCGTTCATTGCACCGCTGCGGCCGATGAGCCTGTCGCCCGCGGATACCGTGATCTCGACCCAGACCTGGTTTGAATCGGCCGTCCCCTGCGTGAACAGGTGGCCCAGCGTCAGCGTGCGCAACACGGTTTCCAGCAGGTAGCTTTCACCGGGAACCAGCGACGGGATCTCCGGCCGCAATGGCGCGATCAGTTCACCGCTGATTTCACCGCCGCGCCGCAAGCCGAACAAATCCAGCCGCAGCGAGCCTTCGAGGAATTCGCGATGCGCTGCATTGACCCAGTCCGGCATACCCACCATCTGCGGTATCGCCGTATTGGCGCTCGGAAACTGATGAT
>BFAU01000092.1 GCA_008975185.1 bacterium MnTg04
GGGATGAAGGTCCCGCGAACCTCGCAGCAACAGTTCAAGGCTGCCAGGCGGGTTGCATTATCCGACGCACAGCCCGGGGACCTGTTGTTTTTCCGCATCGACCGAAAGATCTCGCACGTCGCCATCTACATCGGCAACGGCTATTTCGTGCATGCTCCTTCGAGCGGCAAGACCGTGTCTGTCGCCAACCTAGATAACGCGTATTACCGCAAGCATTTCGATCGTGCCGGACGCCTGCATCGGGGCAAATAACCCGTAGATCTCAACAGGGATCGCGGAATCCGGGTACAAACTCGGGCGGCTGCCGGGCTCAGCGAGCCGCTTTTTTCAATCCTTATATCGCACCAAGTCTTCCAATTGGGGAACAAGCGTTTATGCTCTTGGTCGTAGTCATGTTGGCAAATCATCGGGGAGCTTCCATGAAAAAGTCTGGCGGCCGCACACTGGGTGCACTGGTTGTACTGTTATTCGGCGGTAACGGCTTCGCTTCCACACCGGATATCGACATCCCATACGAGAAATTCACGCTGGACAACGGCTTGCGGGTAATCGTGCACGAAGACCGCAAGGCGCCGATCGTCGCGGTCAGCGTCTGGTATCACGTCGGCTCAAAGGACGAAAAACCGGGCAAGACCGGTTTTGCCCATCTTTTCGAACACCTGATGTTCAACGGCTCGGAAAATTACAACGACGAGTATTTCAAACCATTTGACGAAGTCGGCGCCACCGCGATGAACGGGACGACCTGGTTCGACCGCACCAACTACTTCCAGAACGTCCCGACCCCGGCGCTGGAAATGGCGCTGTGGATGGAATCCGACCGCATGGGGCATCTGCTCGGCGTCGTAACCCAGAAAAAACTCGATGAGCAGCGCGGCGTCGTGCAGAACGAGAAACGCCAGGGCGACAATCAGCCCTACGGCCGGGTCGAATATCGCACGCTGGAAGGCCTGTTCCCGGTGGGACACCCCTATCGCTGGAGCACGATCGGGTCGATGGAGGATCTCGACGCCGCTTCTCTCGATGACGTCAAGGAGTGGTTCCGCCAGTATTATGGCGCGGCCAACACGGTGCTGGTCCTGGCCGGCGACATCAATGCCGCCGAGGCGCGTCCGCTGGTGGAAAAATATTTTGCCGATATCGACGCCGGCCCGCCGCTCAAACGCCTGAAGACAATGATCCCGGAGCGCGAAACCAGCACCTATGAGGTCATGTATGAGCAAGTGCCCCAGGCCCGTCTTTACCGGTCATGGGCAGTGCCGGGCCGCACCACACTGGAAGGCGCACATCTGCAGCTCGCTGCCGCGATTCTTGGCAGTGGCCGCAATTCCCGCCTGTATCGCGAACTGGTCTACCAGCGGCAGATCGCAACCGCGGTCAGCGTCGATCATGAGGCACACACACTGGCGAGTATTTTCACCATCGACGCGATGGTGAGACCGGGCTCCGACCCTGCTGAAGTCAGCCGGGTCATCGACCAGGTGGTTGGGGAATTTCTGGACAAGGGCCCGACCAAGGCCGAGATCGCTCGTGTTCGCACTACCATCAATGCCAGCTTGATTCGCGGTCTCGAGAGGATCGGCGGTTTTGGCGGTAAGGCCGTTACCCTGGCTCGCAGCGAGCTGTATGGCGGCAGCCCCGATTTCTGGCGCACCCGCCTGGGCTGGCTGAACTCGGCAAGCAGACGTGACGTACTCCGCACTGCCAAAAAATGGCTACAGAAGGGCAACTACCGGCTCGACGTGCTCCCCTTTGCCGACCACCAGACGGTGGCAACCGACGCCGATCGCAGCAAGATTCCGTATCCGTCTGTCATGCCGGAGTTGAAATTCCCGCAGATAGAGCGTTCCCGGCTGAAAAACGGTGTCGAGGTCGTACTGGCCGAACGCCACGCGGTGCCAATAATCAATATCGCCATTCAGTTTGATGCGGGCTATGCCGCCGACGCCGGCCGCAAGCTCGGTGCCGCCAGCTTCACGCTGGCCATGTTGCGTGAGGGCACGACCAGCCGCGACGCTCTCGAGATCAGTGAGGAATCCGAACTGCTGGGCGCCCGGATTCAAACCGGCTCCTCGCTCGATACATCGCAAGCGAGCATGAATGCGCTGAAGGCGAACCTCGACGAATCGATGGAGTTGTTTGCCGATATCGTACGTAATCCGGCGTTCAAGGTTGAGGAGATGGAACGGTTACGGCCCCGCTCACTGGCGGCCATCCAGCAGGAAAAGGTACGGCCAGTGGGCATCGCCCTGCGCGAGCTGCCACCGTTGCTGTATGGCAAGGATCACGCCTACGGAATTCCGCTCACCGGGTCCGGCACCGAGGAGTCGGTCAAATCGATTACCCGGGATGATCTGCTTGCATTTCACAGAGACTGGCTGCGGCCTGACAACGCGACCATTTTTGTCGTCGGCGATACCAGCATGAGCGAAATGCTGCCCTTGCTGAACCGGCACTTCGGTGACTGGGATGCACCGGCCAACGAAAAACCGGTCAAGAATATTGCCGAAGTCGAATTGGCGACCGAAGCGAAAATTTACCTGGTCGACAAACCGGGTTCGCCGCAATCGCTGATCCTGGCCGGTCACCTCGCACCGCCGGCGGGCGCCGATAATAATTTGGTTATCAATGCCATGAATAATGTCATCGGCGGCGATTTCACGGCGCGGATCAACATGGACCTGCGTGAGACCAAATCCTGGTCCTATGGCGCCCGGACTTTCATTATCGGTGCGCGCGGGCAACAGCCATACCTGGTTTATGCGCCCGTGCAGACCGATCGCACGGCCGACTCCGTGACCGCCCTGCTGGAACAGTTCGATGCCTACCTGGGTTCCGACCGGACGCGGCCCGAGGAACTGAACCGGGTCGTCAAGAACGAAACCCGCAGCCTGCCGGGACAGTATGAAACCGGTTCGGCGGTGCT
>BFAU01000093.1 GCA_008975185.1 bacterium MnTg04
TCCACCCCCTGGTGGGCAAGCAGAGACTGCAGGCTATAGGATGCATCGTCGTCGCCGGTAATCCCCAGGAGTCGCGTTTTGACGCCAAGACTGGCAAGGTTGACCGCGACGTTGGCTGCGCCGCCGGCGCGTTCCTGGTTACCGGTCACCCGAACAACCGGAACCGGCGCCTCCGGGGAAATTCTCGAACATGGACCGAACCAATAACGATCCAGCATTACATCGCCGGCAACCAGCACGCGTGTATCGGAAAAAGACGGGATCGAAAACGCCATGAATAAAACGGCCAGCAGTTGGACAAACCAGGCGGCATGTTACCACAGCGCCCGCCGATCAAGGCACCCAGGCCTCCTCGATCGGCCCTAGGAAAAACCGCCGATGACGGAAAAGCGCAAACCATTGTTCAAGTTTTTGTCGCCATCGTACTGGGGCGAATGGCTGCTGATCGGTGGCTTGCGTTTTTTCTGCGTGCTGCCGTGGAAATGGCAACTTGCATTGGGCCGCCCATGGGGTTTCATTCTCAAACGCACGATGAAGCGGCGCCGGCATATTGCAGAAAAAAATATTGCCCTGTGTTTTCCGGACCATGACCCGAAGCGACGCAGGGCGCTGCTCGAGAATCATTTTCGCTCACTCGGGATAAGTATTTTTGAGGCCGGGCTGGCCTGGTGGGGCGATGACAAACGCCTGGCGGGAATGATCCGGCGCGATGGCCTGGAGAATTTGCAAAAAGCCCGCAGCCGCGGGAAAGGCGTTATCCTGTTCAGCGCGCATTTTACGACCGTCGAACTTGCGCCGCGTTTAATATCCTTCGACTGCCCGTTGAGTGGCCCCTATCGTCGCCTGTCGCTGCCCTTGCTCGATGAGATCATGTACCGTGGCCGCTCCCGCTTCGCGGCCCGGCAGGTCGACAAGATGAACATACGCCAGGTGATCAAAAGCCTGCGCCATGGCGAAAACGTGTATTTCCTGCCCGATCAGTCACACACAGGTGCAAACAGCATCGACTCGGCTTTTTTTGGCGTACCGGCGGCAACCAATACGACGCTGCCGCGCCTGCTCGCCGCGACCGGCGCCAGCTGTCTTCCCTGCCTGGTCTTGCGCGAGCAGGACGACGCGGGCGATTGCCGCTACCGAGTTCAATACTTCGAACCGCTGGCAGAATTTCCCGAACAACCGCAGGCAGCCGCGGACCTGCTAAACAACATTATTGAAGCCTGGGTCAGAAAGGCGCCGGAACAATATTTCTGGATCCACCGGCGGTTTAAAAACCATCCCGGCTTGTATGATTAGTGCGCTCTGGTCCGAACAAGGACCAGGCAAGGGCACGAACGCACACATGAATAATCCGCGCTAAAATGCGTTAATTCTCCCGTACGCCCCTGGCAAAATCGCAAAAACCCTATGGCCGCAAAAAAAAATAAACAATCCTCGAGTGTAGTCCACCATCCACCAGGATCTATGTCCCGGTTTATCGGGCCGCGTTTCTGGCCGACCTGGGGCGGACTGATCCTGCTGCGGCTGGCGATCATGCTGCCGTTATCGATCCAGCTTTGGCTGGGGCGCGGGCTCGGTGGAATCCTTTTCCATTTATTGCCGGAGAGACGTTTTTACGCCGCCAGGAATCTTGAATTGTGCTTCCCGGAATTCGACGAGGCTGCTCGCAGAAAAATACTCAAGCACAGTTTTCGCAACATCGGAATGTCGGTCTTCGAAACGGCAATGGCATGGTGGGCATCCGACCACCGTTTGGAGGGCCTTTACGAGATCGAAGGACTGGATGAAGTCGGCAAAGCGCTGACCGACGGCCATGGCGTAATTCTGCTTACCGCACATTTCACGAGTCTCGACATCTGCGGCCGTATGCTCAATATCGCCGGCCTTTCCTATGATGCGATGTACCGCCGGCACAATAACCCGCTGATGGAGGAAATCATGCGCCGTGGCCGGGAACGATGCGCCCGGACTGCAATCGCCAAGAGAGACCTGCGTGGAATCATTCGAAGCCTGCGCGGGAACAGACCCGTATGGTATGCGCCTGACCAAAGAAGCCGGGGCAGCATGAGCGCGGTGGTCCCTTTTTTTGGCGAAGCGGCAGTCACCAGTACTGCCACCTCGCTGATCGCCAAATCGAGCCGGGCCCGGGTCATGCCGTTGGTGACGATCAGGGATGGCAACCGGCCGCATTACAAACTCAGAATCCTGCCTGCACTGGATGATTTTCCAGGCGACGACGCAGTCGCCGATACCTTGCGGATTAACCGGGCCATCGAAAGCTGGATTCGCGAATGCCCGGAACAATATTACTGGGTACACCGGCGGTTCAGGTATCGCCCGGAAGAATACGGCGATGCTTATGCGCGGTAGGCGTCAATCAGCGACCGCCAGTCCGCTTCCGACACATCGATATTTTCGTCCTGCACGCTGATCTTTCTGAGCGAGCGATGAAGGCGCTTCAGGTTGGACGCCTTCCATGCACCGCCGGCACGGATATCGCCACGGTCGAAATCGAGTAAATGCATATCGCCATTCTCATCGAGCATGATGTTGTGGCCTGTCAGATCCGCGTGGTAGGAACCTGCATCGTGAAACCGGCGTATACACCGTCCCAAAACCCGCCAGTGGGATGCATCCACTTCGCCGTCGTTGATCCTTTGCGACAAGGGTTTTGCCCCGGCAATTCTCACGGTCGCCAGTTCCGCCGTATAGGCCAACCCGTTGCGTTTGTAAATTGCGGCGACCGGTCGTGGCACCGGCAGGCCCATATCCCGCAACCGGGCCAGCAATCGCCACTCATGAAACGAGCGGCAGAGGTCTTCGCCGAGCCAGATGAAGTGATCGTCGAACCAGCGCCCGATCAGCCCGCCGCGCCGGTAATGACGCAAGGCCCACTGACCCTGTTCCGCTGCCACAAAATGGACCGTGCCCCGGCCGCTGGTGTTGCCCAGCAAACTGCCGCGGTCGCGCCACCAGGAATAATCGCCCAGGCTGAAGTCCGGCTCACTGACCAGCTCCGAGTCATAAACCATTCCGCAACCATCGGCGCGCAAGCAGTGTTCGATCATGGGATGCCAGTATACGCGTGGCGTGGCCGGTCGCCATACGGCCGGCGTCAGTCCGCAATGAGGTAGAATGCCGTACCGGTTTCAGGGCAGCCAGTCATGCTGATCAGCTATCACGGGGCACAACTCGAACAGCTCACGGAATTCGAGATATCCGATGAACTTGAACAGGGGAATATCATTTATTTCCCGGTATGCCCGATTCGACTTCCCCGCGAGGATGAGCTGCAGTTCATCCGCGACGAACTGCCGGCCCGCCTGGCGCTCAAAAATGTCAGCTATCACCCTGAAGCCGACGCCGTTCGCGGTCTGGATGCCGACCAGGAAACGTCCGACAGAGTGCACCGGATCCTGACTCTCCACAGCAAGGAAGTTGAGGTCTTCCTCAAAAAAGTCATCCCATCGCTGACCGCCGGCTGGACGATCGGAACCTGCAGTTTCAGACCCGTTCAGGAACGAGGGCGCGACCTGAAACCTCACGCCAGCAACGAATTGATCCATTTCGACGCGGGTGCGTACGGCGCCACCAATGGCGACCGCATCCTGCGTTTTTTCGTCAACGTAAACCCGCAGGAAGACCGGGTATGGGCGACCAAGGGGGCGTTCCCCGAGATATACCGAAGATGCGGCAGCGAAGCCGGCGTCCGCGAAAACGATCCGGGCAAGAATTACCTGCAGAAAAACTTTCTCGATCACCTGCGGACCGGCATTGTGCGCGGATTGAAAAAATCCGGCCTGAAAATGGCGCATGTCCTGGACAGCAGCCCGTACGACCGCCGCATGCGAAAGTTTCACAACTACATGAAAGACGCGCCGGAGTTTCAGCGGCGCGACAATTATTACCAGCAAATCAGGTTCAGGCCTTTTTCCGCCTGGATGGTGTTCACCGACATGCTCAGCCATGCCAGCATCTCCGGCCAGCACGCTTTCGTCGATACTCGCCTGGTACCGCTGGCCAACTGCCGGCTGGCGGAGCTCGCGCCGATCAATATCCTGAAAGCCGCAGGCTAAGGATTGGTCCCGGCCAGTGCCGTTTGCAATGCACCGAGAACCTGGTTGGGACCAATTTTTTTCAGGCAATTCAGATGTCCGAGGGGACATTCCCTTGCAAAGCACGGACTGCATTCGAGATCGAGATAAATCGTCTGTGCCTTTTCGCTCAGCGGTGGCGTGTGGTACGGCGATGAAGAACCAAAGATAGCGACCAGTGGAATTCCCACCGCCGCAGCTACGTGCATCAGCCCGGAATCGTTGCTCACCGCTGCACTGCTCAGGCTAAGCAAATCGATCGCATCTTCCAGTTCGGTGCGCCCACAAAGGTTTCTGACCGCGCCCAGGCCCCCTGCGATGACCTCTCCGGCCGCATGGTCTTTTTGCGAACCCAGCACCCAGACCGCAATATCCTGGCTGATCAGTTCACCGGCCAGCCGCCGATAATAATCCAGCGGCCAGCATTTGGCAGGACCGTATTCGGCACCCGGGAGCAGCGCGACAATTTTTCCATAGGGATCGAGTTCCAGTTCCGCGATCAGGCGCTCCTGGTTGCCATAGTCCACCGTCAGCGCCGGCGGCTGCAGCGGCGTCACGGGTTCACGATCGGCAGCCACCGCGAGGGCGACGAACCGTTCCGCAGTGGTTCGCAAGGCAGCACGGTCGGCTTTTCGAATGTCGTTGAGCAGACCAAAACGAAGTTCACCCAGGTAACCGGTACGCACGGGGATGTTTGCATGAAACGGAACCAGCGCCGCCTTGAATGACCGTGGCAGCACGTAAGCCTGCAGGTAGCGCTCTTTACGCAGTTGTTTACCGAGGCGGTAGCGGTCTCGCCAGCGGAACTCACCGTGCCCGAGCGGCATTTCGAGCGCCCTGCGAACCTGCGGCATGCGGCGTATTACCGGCAGCGACCAGCCCGGGCTCAGCACATCGAGCGGGGATTCCGGGTGATTTTTTTTCAGCGCTACCAGCAAGGACTGGGTCATCACCATATCGCCAATCCATGACGGGCCAACGATCAGGCGCGGTCGCGCATTTTCTTTATTGCCCATCGGCAGCAAGATAATCCAGGTACGCTTTGACGCCTTCTTCGACGGTGCAAAATGGCGCCTCGTAACCGGCGGCGCGGAGCCGACTCATATCAGCCTGGGTGAAACTCTGGTAACTCCCTTTGAGGTGGTCGGGAAAAGGTATGTACCTGATCTTGCCTCGCCCATGCCAGGCAATTACCGCATTAGCCACATCGTTAAAGCTCTGGCTGCGGCCAGACCCCAGGTTAAACACGCCCGACACCTGCGAATTGTCCATCAACCACAGGTTCACCTCCGCAACATCGCCGACATAAACGAAATCCCGGCGTTGCTCGCCATCGGCGTAATCGCCACTGCCGCAAAACAAACGGGCCTCGCCATCGCTGGCGATTTGCTTGTTAAAATGAAAGGCGACGCTTGCCATGGCGTCTTTGTGGTCCTCGCCAGGCCCATAGACATTGAAGTACCGCAGACCGACAAGCTGCGATCCGGCTTCGGGTATATGGCGTCTGACGTATTGATCGAACAGAATTTTGGAAAAACCGTATATGTTCAGCGGGCGCTCGTTGGGCGGCTGTTCCGTAAATTTCTCGCTGGCGCCATACACCGCGGCCGATGATGCGTAAATCAGCGGAATTTTATGGTCCAGGCAAAAATGCAGCAGGATTTTCGAGTATTCGAAGTTGTTGCGCATCATGAAACGGCCATCCCATTCGGTCGTCGTCGTACAAGCGCCTTGATGAAATATTGTCCGGATGCCGCAGCCAAAATCCGACTTGCTCTTGAGCCGGCGGAGAAAATCATCCTTGTCCTGGTAATCGGCGATCCGGCAATCCGCCAGGTTGCGATACTTGATGCCGTTTTCCAGGTCATCGACAACCAGGATGTTTTCCTCGCCGCGGGCATTCAACGCCCGCACCAGGTTGCTACCGATAAAACCCGCGCCGCCCGTCACGATGATCATGTCTGTGCTTCCAATTTCCCGAAACCCGGATATACGCTCGCGTACAATTCAAGATACTGCCCTACCATGCGGTCCACGGTAAACCCGTCTGCGAACCGTTTTCCGGCCGCACCCATCGCGGCTCGTCCAACCGGGTCTCCGGCGAGCGACACGATCGCGTCCCGCAGCGCTGTTTCGTCCGCCACACCGACCAGCAGGCCGTTGTCGCCGTGCCTGACCAGTTCGGGAATGCCGCCGACTCTGCTGGCAATAAGCGGCAGTGAAAAACTCATCGCATCGAGCAGACCGCTGCCCAGGCCTTCCGCATAAGTAGGGAAAACGAACAGGTCGAAAGCGGCCAGGTAATCCCCGACGTTGTCGACAAACCCGGTCATGCTGAGGTTGTTCAGCCCCCGCGCCTGCCCGCGGCAATATTCCTCATTCTCGCCACCACCGACCAGCACGAAATGAAGGTTCGGGTGGCTGTGTTGCAACCGCCTGGCGACGTTGATCAGATGGACCTGCCCTTTGCTTGCGTCCAGTGCCGCCACATTGCCGATCAGCAACTTTTCCGGCCATGCCTGTTTCAATTGCCGGACGCGACCGGCGTCGCAAGGCAGCCGGCCCGGTATGTCGTATATCACCCGCGTTCTCATTCTCGGGTCGTAGTCGTGCAGGACTGCGTCCACGGCAGCGGAGATAGCGGCCACGGTGGCGGCCCGGCGATATGCGCTGTGAGTCCAACGGCCGCCTGATGGGGCCGGGAACACACGCCGGGTTGCGATATACGGCACGCCGTAAAGGACCTGGTAGAAAGCACAGGCATGCAGGCCACGGCCTTCATGGGAATGGACCAACGCGGCTCCGCGCAGGAGACGCGGGGTCGCCAGCAAGCCACCGCTCAGTCCGCCCGCTTCGACCAGGCGCAGGTTCGGAAAACCCGCCAGCCGCTGCGCCAACGGCGCGCCGGTCCTGACGATCAGCTTCTGTCTGATACCGTTGGCCGCCAAACCACGCACCAGGAGTTCGGTCTGGCGCTCACCACCGCGAAAACCACGCGCAAGATTGACGTGACAAAGCAAGGGTTTCAGCCGGGGCGATGTACTCATCCCCCGTACCCGGCTTAGCCGACCTGGCCGGCGCCGTCCGCTCGATCCTTATCGACGAGTTCGTAACTGGTGGAGCAATACGGGCATTTCGCCCGGCCCGTGGTTTCGATGGGCAGGTAAACCTTGGGATGTGAATTCCACAGGTACATCCCTGGCAGCGGACAACTCAGCGGCAAATCATGGCGCCCGACCCGGTAGTGGTTACTGGTGTTTGGCTGGATCAATTTCTCAGCCTGCACCTCTTTGCTGGAAGCGCCCTCGCTCACCACTGTGATTCTCCCTGGCCTGGCCGGCAACAATCGCTATGCCGGCTGGCTGCCGGCAGGACGCTTACTATAACAGCCATCCGCGGCAAGCTCATTCGCCGATGAGTTCCTGCCAAAGGACGCTCACCGCGCTTGCTTCCGCAAGGAATTCCTGGTCGTCGACCACTCCGCCACCGCCTTCCAGGGATAAATGATGCAACCGACGCCGATAGGCCAGGTAAGCTTCCATCAACAAGCGGGTTTGTTCTTCCTCAAGAACGCCGCCCGCAGACAAAGCCTCGAGCTGTCGCATGTTGTCCGGCCAGACAATCAGTTTCTCATTCCTGCGCGCCTCTCTCAGCACCAGGTACTGCACGAGAAACTCGATATCCGCAATTCCGCCCGCATCTTGCTTGATATCGAACTGCCCGCTCGCGGAGCGTGACAATTCCCTCCTCATCTTGCTGCGCATCCGCGAGACCCGCTCCGCCAGTCCATCCTCATCGATGTGCCGGGTCAGCACCTCGCCGCGCACTTCGTTGAAGCGGCGAGCCAGGCGTTGATCGCCCGCCACCGGTCTTGCGCGCAGCAGCGCCTGATGCTCCCAGGTCCACGCTTTTTGCTCCTGGTACTCGCTGAAAGATTGAAAACTGCTGACCAGCAGACCCGCCTGGCCGCTCGGCCGCAGCCGCATGTCCACCTCGTACAAACGCCCGGCCGGCGTTTGCATCGACAGGAAATTGACCAGCCGGCGCCCGAGGCGGCTATAAAACACCACGCCGTCTTCCAGCCTGTCTTGCGGCCAGGCGAGGCCGGCGTCGTGCAAAAAAACCAGATCGAGGTCCGACCCATACGCGAGTTCCAGCCCACCGAGTTTGCCGTAGCCCAGAACCAGGAAACCGGGCGCCGACACATCCACGGTTGCCGCCGGACCCGGCTGTCGCTTGAGCAATTCATCCCAGACCAGGTGCAGCGATCGTTGGAGAACCAGTTCGGCGATATCGGTCAGGCGGTCGCTCACCTTCATCAACGGCAACCGCTGGTCGAGATCGGCTAGGGCAACCCGAAAAACGGCAGCGTTTTGAAACCGCCGCAGGGCATCGTGCTGTTGTTCCAGATCGTCCGCGGCCGCCGCCTGGATCCGGTTATCCAGCTCGGCGATGAACTGCTGCCGGTCCGGCACGCCGCTAGGCAAGTTCGGGTCGAGCAACTCATCCAGCAGCAGGGGCGATCCCGCTACCTGGCGGGTCAAAAAACCGCTGGCGCCGCACAGCTCAACCAGCCGTTCCAGCGCCGCCGGGTTTTCGCTCAGCATCGCAAAATAGGCGCTGCGCCGGCCTACTGCTTCCAGCACCGTGAACATCCGCTGCAACACGAGCGGCGCATCGGACCTGGGCGCTGCCAGCCTGACTATAGCTGGCAGCAATTGTCTGAGCCGGTCGCCGCCCGGCTGGTCCAGCCTGCGGAACAAGGACCCACCGGCAAGCGCCCGGAGTTCGCGGAGTACCTTCCCGGGCGCGGCGCACTTCATCCGCCGCAACAACTTTTTCGCATCAGCCGCCGACAGGCTGCCATCCCAGATTCCGGCAAATGCCTGCCGTGCCTCCTGGTCGTCATCGGTAGCCGGCTGAGGAATAAGCTCATCGAACCAGTGGCTAACCTTGCGGGTATGCCGGTGCAGCGTCTCGACCAACTGCCCCCAGTCCGGCAGTTTCATCGCACTGGCCAGCGCCGCCCTTGCCAGGCTACCGCCCGGCAAGTCGTGAGTCTGCCGGTCCTGGGCAGCTTGAATCCGGTTCTCGAGATCACGCAGGAACTCGTAGGCCTCCGCCAGTTCACTCGCAGCCTTTGTCGGCAGGAAACGATGTTCTTCAAGGACCGAAAGAATCTCCATCAATGAACGGCGACGCAAAGCCGGTTGGCTGCCTCCCCGGATCAGTTGCAAACATTG
The DNA here is from genome assembly GCA_008975185.1 of bacterium MnTg04. Taxonomy (GTDB): domain Bacteria; phylum Pseudomonadota; class Gammaproteobacteria; order Steroidobacterales; family MnTg04; genus MnTg04. The sequence continues at coordinate 9,335 of BFAU01000093.1, forward strand.
TGCAATGAACTCGATTTCCCGGATACCGCCGGGGCCCAGCTTGATATTTTCCCGCAGATCCCGCCGTTCTACTTCCCGGGCGATCATCTCACGCATGTCGCGCAGCGCTTCAAAAACCCCGTAATCGAGATAACGGCGATAGACAAACGGCCGCAGGACATTCCTGAACAGGTCATCGGAAAGCGCCGCAGCGGTCACCGCGCGGGCCTTGACATAAGCGTAGCGTTCCCAGTCCCGCCCGCTCTCCTGCAGATAAAGCTCCAGTGCGTTGAAACTGAGCGCCAGTGGCCCGGCATCGCCGAACGGCCGGAGCCGCATGTCCACCCGGTAAACCCTGCCCTGCTCGGTCACCTCATCGAGCAGGTATATGATCCGCTGACCCAGCCGCTGGAAATACTGCTGGTTGTCCAGTTGCCGCGGACCGTCGGTGGCGCCTGCGGCCGGGTATAGGAATATCAGGTCGATATCCGATGACAGGTTCAGCTCACCCCCACCCAGCTTGCCCATCGCCAGGATGACCAGCTCCTGCAAACGGCCATCGCCGTCCGTTGGCAAACCGTACGCTTCACCAAGTTCACGGGTCGCGATTCGGCTGGCCGCCTGCAGTGCGAGGTCGGCACAGTTACTGAGTTCCTCGAGGGTCCGGGAAAGGTCGCTCAGTCCGTTCAGGTCGCGCCAGATTACACCGAGGATCATTTCCTGCCGCCACAAGCGCAGCGCCAGCATCGGGTCCGCCGGATCGCGGGCAAGGTATTGATGCAGGCGGTTGGATGCTGAAACCGGTTGTTCGCCGGCGCTGTCGATCAGCGCGCGCAACAGTCGAGGGCGGTTCGCCATGATCCGCGCGGCAAACGGGCTCAGGCTGGCAACCCGGAGCAGCTGCGCCAGCCGATCCGGAGCAGCGGACAACAAGGATTCCAGTCCTGGCTCGGCCGCCAGGATTTCATGCAAGCGCGATTCGGTTTCCCCGCGCAGGATTGACGGCAGTTTCTCCAGTTCCGCTTGATTCCAGTCCATGCGCGACAATCTGACAGCTGGTGCCCGCTTTGGCAACGCGCAAAAAAAAGCCCCGCCGAAGCGGGGCTTTTCACGACAGCTTGGTGTTCAGGCGTCTTACATCATGCCGCCCATGCCACCCATATCGGGCATTCCGCCAGGCATCGCCGGCGAATCGTCAGCCGGCGCTTCCGCAACCATCACTTCCATGGTCAGCAGAAGGCTGGAAACGGATGCGGCGTTTTGCAGCGCCAGGCGGGTAACCTTGGTCGGATCGAGTATACCCATCTCGATCATGTTGCCAAACTCGCCGTTGGCCGCGTTGTAACCGAAATCGCCCTTGCCTTCGGCAACTTTCTGCAACACCACCGATGCTTCTTCACCGGCATTGGCCACGATCTGGCGCAAAGGCTCCTCCACGGCACGGCGCATGATACTGATGCCCATGTCCTGATCGGGATTTTCGCCCTTGAGCTTCCCGATTGCGGAGACCGCACGCAGAAAAGCCACACCACCTCCAGCTACCACGCCTTCCTCCACCGCGGCGCGGGTCGAATGCAGTGCATCCTCTACCCGCGCTTTCTTTTCCTTCATTTCGATCTCGGTGGCAGCACCGACCTTGATCACGGCAACGCCGCCGGACAGCTTGGCGACCCGTTCCTGCAGCTTTTCGCTATCGTAGTCGGAAGTCGACTCTTCGATCTGCGAACGGATGGTCTCGACCCGTGCCTTGATATCGGCTGACTTGCCGGCCCCATCGATGATGATGGTGTTTTCCTTGCTGACGACCACCTTCTTGGCCTCGCCCAGGTCTTCCAGGCTGGTCTTTTCCAGGCTCAGGCCGATCTCTTCGGAAATCACCTGGCCGCCGGTCAGAATCGCCAGGTCCTGCAGCATCGCCTTGCGACGATCGCCGAACCCAGGCGCCTTTACCGCGGCAACTTTCACAATACCGCGAATATTGTTGACCACCAGGGTCGCCAGCGCTTCGCCTTCTACGTCTTCCGAGACGATCAGCAACGGGCGGCCGGCCTTGGCAACACCCTCGAGCAACGGCAGCATGTCGCGAATATTCGAGATTTTCTTGTCATGCAGAAGAATATACGGGTTTTCCAGTTCGGCGGTCTGGCTCTGCTGGTCATTGATGAAATACGGCGACAAATAACCGCGGTCGAACTGCATGCCTTCGACGACTTCAGA
>BFAU01000094.1 GCA_008975185.1 bacterium MnTg04
CACTGTATACCTTCCGGATGCTGTTTTTGACTTTCCATGGCAAGGAACGCATGGACCGGCATACCCGCGAGCAGCTCAAGGAGAGCCCGTTGGTAGTCACCGTGCCGCTGGTTCTGCTGGCCATCCCGTCCGCCATGATCGGCTGGTACACGATCGAGCCATTGTTGTTTGGCGGGTTTTTTGGCGGCTCGATCAGCGTATTGCCGGCGCAGGATGTACTGGCCAGACTGGGACAGGATTTCCATGGGCCGGCCGCGTTCGTGCTGCATGGCATCAAGGGCCCGGCTTTCTGGCTGGCGATGAGTGGCGTCGGTACCGCCTGGTGGGTCTATCTGAAGAACCCCGGGCTCAGTCAGGAGATCGCCCGGCGCCTCAACCACCTGTACGAACTGCTGATCAACAAGTATTACTTCGACGACTTCAACGAGAAAATTATCGCGGCAGGCGGGCGTGGCGTGGGCAGGTTCCTGTGGCGAATTGGCGACGAAAAAATCATCGACGGCGGCCTGGTTAACGGTACCGCTAACGGCATCGCCTGGATTGCGCAAAGAGTGCGCGGCATCCAAACCGGTTACCTGTACCACTATGCCTTCACGATGATTTTCGGTTTCGCAGTCCTCGCGGGCTGGTTGCTGTTGCGCGGCTGACGGCGATGGGCCAGGGACAAAACGGATTTCATAAATGATTTACTCCGATTTTCTGCTGAGCTTGCTGATCTGGGTGCCGGTCGCCGGTGGCCTCCTGGTGCTGGCGGTCGGTGAACAGCGTTTGCACGCGGGCCGCTGGATAGCCATGGCGGCCGCGGGCATCACGTTGTTGCTGAGCATTCCACTGTACAGCCAGTTCGACAGCGGGACCGCGGCGATGCAATTTACCGAGTTCCAACCGTGGATCGCCGCCATCAATGTGAACTACCACCTCGGCGTCGATGGGATCTCGATGCCATTGATCTTGCTGACGACTTTCATGACCGTACTGGTGATCGTCGCGGGCTGGCAAGGCGTCAAGTCCAATGTCAGCCAGTATTTTGCCGCGTTCCTGATCATGGAAGGGCTGATGATCGGCGTGTTTGCCGCTCTGGACGCCATGCTTTTCTATGTTTTCTGGGAAGCGATGCTGGTACCGATGTTCCTGATCATCGGCATCTGGGGCGGCCCGCGCCGGGTTTACGCGACCATCAAGTTCTTTTTGTATACCTTTCTGGGTTCGGTATTCATGCTGGTTTCGCTGATCTACCTGTACCTGCAAACCGGCAGCTATGAGATTTTGGATTTCCACGAGCTTTCGCTGGGGATGAACGCGCAACTGCTGATATTCATCTCATTCCTGCTGGCGTTCGCCGTCAAGGTGCCGATGTGGCCGGTGCATACCTGGTTGCCGGATGCGCACGTGGAAGCGCCGACCGGCGGGTCGGTGATCCTGGCGGCGATCATGTTGAAAATGGGGGGCTACGGGTTTTTGCGTTTCAGTCTGCCGATTACCCCGGATGCCAGCCGCAGCCTGGATGGATTGATTATCGCGATGTCGCTGATCGCGGTGGTTTATATCGGCTTTGTCGCACTGGTGCAGCGTGACATGAAGAAATTGATCGCCTATTCGTCGATCGCGCACATGGGCTTCGTGACGCTGGGCTTTTTCCTGCCGTTTGCCATTTACGCCAACACCGGGAGCCTCGCGGGCGCGGTGCTGGGCATGCAAGGCGGGATGGTGCAGATGGTTTCGCACGGGCTGATCTCCGGCGCTTTATTCCTTTGCGTGGGCGTGCTTTACGATCGCATGCACAGCCGGCAGATTGCCGATTATGGCGGGGTGGTCAATACCATGCCGTGGTTCGCAACCTTGCTGGTGTTTTTTGCGATGGCCAACGCCGGTCTGCCCGGTACCTCTGCATTCGTCGGTGAGTTTTTCGTGATCCTGGCCAGCTTCAAGGCAAATTTCTGGATTGCCTTTGCCGCGGCATCGACGCTGGTGCTGGGCGCCGCCTATACCCTGTGGATGGTGAAGCGGGTTGTTTTTGGCGACATCGCCAACCCGAAAGTCGCAGAATTGAAGGATATAAATGCAAGGGAATTCATAGTATTAGCGATATTAGCTCTTGCAGTACTTTTACTTGGCGTGTGGCCAGACCCGTTGACCGGGGTCATGGAGGTCACGCTGGATAACCTGTTGCAGCACATCATGCAATCGAAATTGTAGAGAATAACGAGCCCAATATGACTCTGAGTGCACACGAACTGAGCCTGGTCGCACCGGAAATTTTTGTTCTGGCGATGGCCTGTCTGGTGCTGATGGCGGCGGGGTTTTCCAGCAAGAAAAATCAAACGCTCAGTTACATACTGAGCATCCTGACATTGATCGGGGCCGCCTGGCTGAGTTATCGCTTCGTGCCGTCAGGCCGCGAGATTATTTTTTCCGGCATGGTGGTGGCGGACCAGCTGGGTACGGTTTTGAAGCTGTTTTGCTACGCGGTGCTGGCGGTAGTCTTTTTGTATTCAAAAAACTATCTGCAGCAGCGCAATCTGTTGAAGGGCGAGTATTTCGTACTCGCGCTGTTTGGCTTGCTGGGGATCATGGTCATGATCGCCGCGAACAGCCTGATTACGATATATCTCGGCCTGGAGCTCCTGTCGCTGTCGCTGTACACCCTGGTCGCGATCAATCGCGATTCGGTGTTGTCGTCGGAAGCCGCGATGAAATATTTCGTACTCGGCGCAATCGCCTCCGGCTGCCTGCTTTATGGGATGTCGCTGCTTTACGGAGCGACGGGGACGCTTGACTTGACCGAGTTGAAGGTGGCCCTGGCCGGGGCGGACCCGCTGCGCATCCAGTTCTTGCTGGCGCTGGCTTTCCTGCTGGTTGGTATCGCCTTCAAATTCGGCGCGGCGCCGATCCACATGTGGGTGCCCGACGTATACCAGGGCGCGCTGAGTTCGGTCACGCTATATGTCGGCACGATACCGAAAATTGCCGCATTCGCACTTTTCATGAGGATTCTGGCGGAAGCGCTGGGCGACATGTATGGCAGCTGGCGGGACATGGTGATGGTGCTTGCCATCTTGTCGATGGGCATCGGCAACCTGGTTGCGATCGTGCAGACCAATATAAAACGCATGCTGGCCTATTCGACGATTTCCCATGTCGGTTTTATACTCCTGGGTTTCCTGGCGGGCGGGCCCGTGGGCTACCAGGCCGCCCTGTTTTATACGCTGGCCTACGTCATCATGGCGGCCGGCGCTTTCGGCATGATCATCCTGCTCAGCCGCAAAGGTTTTGAAGCCGAGCGGCTTGAGGATTTCAAGGGTCTGAACCAGCGCAGCCCCTGGTTCGCGCTGATCATGATGATTGTCATGTTCAGCATGGCTGGTGTGCCGCCGATGCTCGGTTTCTACGCCAAGATACAGGTCATCATGGCCGTCCTGGATGCCGGCATGGTCTGGCTGGCTATTTTCGCCGTCCTCTTTTCGGTGATCGGCGCTTTTTATTATTTACGGATCATCAAACTGATGTATTTCGATGCCCCGGAGGGCGCGGAGCCACTGCAGGCGGAAATCGATATGCGCCTGGTTTTGTCCGCCAACGGACTGCTGGTCCTGTTCTTGGGGTTGTTTCCGGGCGGTCTCCTCGCACTCTGCGCCAGTGTTCTGCCCTGATTCTCGCAGGCCAATGAAACAGGAGCCTTTCGGGGGTTCCGGCCCTCCGATATCGGTTGCAAATAGCGCAGAGGGTTTGTAAACTGCGCGCCTTGCGGATGCGGGGTGGAGCAGTCTGGCAGCTCGTCGGGCTCATAACCCGAAGGTCGCAGGTTCAAATCCTGCCCCCGCTACCAGGAAAACCGAAAACCCGGCCATGTGCCGGGTTTTTTGTGCCTGCTATCCACTCACTTAATGTCCGCTTTACCCCAGAAAGCGGACATTGAGCTAAGATCGCACTGAGGGTCCGCTAATGACCCAATGGTCTTGCCTCGGTAAAACGGACAGCTGAGTTAAGCCCTCATTGTCCGGTGTTCGAACTGAACGGAGCTGATATTGCCGACGTATCCGTGGCGGCGTTTTCGGTTATAGAAGCGCTCGATGTAATCGAACACATCGGCTCTTGCTTCGTTTCTCGTACGGTAGTTCCTCCTTTTCGTGCGTTCCCTTTTCAGTGAGGCAAAGAAGCTTTCGACAACGGCGTTATCGTAACAACTGCCTTTGTCGCTCATGCTGCAAGTGATGCCGTTAACTTTGAGCAGGGCCTGGAAGTCATCGCTTAAGTACTGCACGCCACGATCGGAGTGATGGATCAGATCCTCACCTGGCCGACGTTGGCCGAGCGCCATGTTAAGTGCATCGAGTACCAGATGACGATTGATACGCCGACTCATGGACCAGCCAATGATGCGTCGCGAGTACAGATCCATAACGACAGCCAGGTACAACCAACCCTGTCCGGTCCACAGGTAGGTGATTGTCAGAGGCCCAGCGTTCGTTCGTTGTAGCTGCAGAGAAGTCCTGCTCCAGTAAGTTGCTGGCTCGCGTCATTCCGCTCTTGGTTGTGACCCGAAAGCGCCGCTTCGGACAGCCCTTAAGGCCCGCCAAGTGCATTAAACGGGCGACTTTGGGCCGACCACAGGGATGTCCTGTGGCGTTGAGCTCCGCGTGTACCCGTGGACTGCCGTAGGTGCCGTCACTCTCGGCGTGCACTTGTCGGATGGTCTCGGTGAGTTGTCGGTCATAACTGGCTCGCGGACTCTCGGGTCGAGCTTGCCAGTCGTAGTAACCGCTGGCTGACACCTTCAGTGCATCACACATCATGCGCACCGGATTCAGACTGCGGCGTCGATGGATACAGCTGTATCTCACTTCGACTCCCTGGCAAAGTACGCCGCCGCATCCTTTAAAAAATCCCGTTCCTGCTCGACTTTGGCCAACTTGCGCTTGAGCAGCATCATCTCTTTGTCCCGGGCATTGCTCTGGCCGGGAAAGGCCTTGTCACCCTCTCGCTTGGCCGCTTCACGCCAACGTCGAAGTTGTCGGGCATTGATGCCTAACTCCTCGGCAACCAACACATCAGTGACGCCTTCTTCGTTTGCACGCTTTAGCGCTTCGCGCTTAAACTCAGCGGAGTACCGTTTTCTTCGGCTCATGTTGCACCTCCCTAGCGCATTATCGCGCTAAAATCAGGTGTCCGTGAAACCGATACAAGATCAGTAAGCGGACATTAAAGCCTGAAAACTGCCGATCCTGGCGAAAGGTCGCTTTACGACTGCGATTTCAACCGGTCGATGCAACACATTGGTTAAATCGTTCCGCCGGTGTTCTAAAGTCTAGCGTTTTTCTCGGTCGTTCGTTGAGTTGTCGAGCAACTGCATTCAGCCTGTTTTGATGGATGTTCGAGAGGTCCATTCCCTTCGGGAAGTACTGTCGTAGCAGGCCATTGGTGTTCTCGTTCGAACCCCGTTGCCAGGGGCTTCTCGGATCACAGAAGTAAACCTTTATCTTGGTGTCCAAGCTGAAGCGTTTGTGATCGGCCATCTCTTTGCCGCGATCCCAGGTCAATGACTTGTAGAGTTCCCGCGGTAACTTGTGCGCATGCTTGATGAGTGCGTTGATTACCGTCTTGGTGTCTTTGCTGGGTACTCTGACCAGCATCACGTATCGGGTGTGTCGCTCTACCAGCGTTGCGATTTGACTGTTGTTGCTGCCGATGATCAAGTCACCTTCCCAATGACCCGGGATGGCTCGATCTTCCACTGAGGCGGGCCGCTCCCGTATCGAGACGGTGCCAGTAATCCTGCCGTGAGTGTCTGTCTTCGGCGGGGGATGGCGGGATCGACGCATGGCGCGTGGGCGCCGCAG
>BFAU01000095.1 GCA_008975185.1 bacterium MnTg04
CTGGCTGTCGGGAAGATCCAGATCAAGGAGGACGACGCCCGGCTCCCGGTCCTTCAGGCTGCCAAGCGCTTCGTCCAGCGTACCGCTAATTTCAATCCGGTATTCCGAACCCGCCGGTGATTCGAGTGCGCCAACCACGAGGTCCTTGATCCTGCGGTTGTCTGTAATCAACAGGACTAGGGACTGCTCTTGCTGCACTGCACATTATCCCTTTGTCAATGATACCAATCGAGCGTTTCGGTCCTGAGAATACCGAATTTTACGGCGAATGTGACCGGTACGGCTGTATCAGGCAAGAACTCTCCGGCATCGGCCTGCGCCCTGCAGCCAAACATGGATACGGGCGTTTCACTCAGATATCCGGGCACCCTGGACCAAAAACGTGCGCAACGCATTATTGCACGGATGCGGAAAAGCGGATACTCAGGCCTCGGCCAAAAAGGAATCGCAGGTGACTCGCGCCTCGTCGGTTTCGGGAATCCCTGGGCAAATAGTTTGCATTTTTGTGCGGATCAGGCGGATGCTCTCGATGTTGACGCCTTCTGCATTCCACTGTCTGAAATGGCGATCGAGTTTTTCGAGCCTTGCCCTGGTACGTTGGTAAAAAGCGTTTTCCTGCCCGTGAAGTTCTTCAAAAACACGGAGGGTTTCCTTTTCAATAAGGCTGGTGTTGGCCGGGACCAGATCGAGGAGGCCGACCAGGTAGTTGTATCCCCACTGAAATCGCGTGGCAGTCCCGCTTGATTCGTCATAGGCCCGCCGCAGCCAGTCGACCGCTTCTTCCGTCCTGCCGGCACGTTCGGCGAGTTCGGCCAGGTCGAGCATGAAGTAAAAAGGCGAATGCGACTTTTCGAGTTCCCGGGTCAGCAACTTCGTCGCTTTCTCATCCATGCCGGCTTCCGACAATATATTCCAGGCCGCGTTAATTACGGCCTGGCGTTCATAAGGGGTGACTGCCTGCCGGTCTGCCCAGTCAATATGATCGGCTATCTTTTGCTGAAACTCGGGCGATAGCGGCTTGTCCGGGTTGTCCACCCTTGCCATCCGGATACGGCCGCGGCTGGTGTACAGTCTTTCCATGATCGAAATCTGCGGATTATTCGCGACGATGTTCAGGACCTGGCCCCACAAACCGAGCAGCGAGGCACGACGCGGGCTGTCTGTGTCGGTAAATGCACGCGCCATATCCGCCGATGAAAAAAGCACGAATTCGAGATTGGCCAGAACCAGTTTTTGGTTTTTCAGCAAGGCGCGGAGTTTTTCAAGCGCAACATTCCTGAGATCCTCATTCGGTACCAACGGGCTTTCGTCGTCGGTCGTCGCTTCGGCAATCGCGGACAGGTATCTGGTGTCGATTCGGCTGCACGCCTCGACCAATACCGACGGGCAGGTGGCAGACAAGGTCTCGAAAAGCTCGAGCTTGTCAAAGCTCGCCAAAATTCTCTCGTTGTCCTGCTCCCAGCTGTAATAAGCCAGCAACCAGTATTCTTTTTCGTTCAACGATGGCCCACGACCGGTAACGCGATCGATGAGTCTCACGACCGGCTGAATATTGCTGAGTGCCAGGTCCAGTATTCGGTTATAGCGCTCGATATCGATGCCGCCGGGGATACGGGTTATTTCATCGCCTTGTGGCGAATAGACGATCATGGTCGGATAGCCCATGACACCGAAATCTTCGCCAATGCGCTGGGCGTCGTTGGCATCGCCATCAAGATAGACCGGTACAAAAAACCTGGATTTCGCGACAAATTCCTGACGATTGAAAATAGTGGATTTGATCTGGTTGCATGGCGGGCACCAGTCCGCACCCCAATAGAGGAATATCGGCTTGTCCTGTTTTTTAGCCGCAGCAAAAGCTTCCTCGGGAGATCCCTCGAACCACCGGATTTTGACGGCCGTAACCTGGTTCGATGAATCGACTTCCGCGCCATCCGGCGTTTCCGAGTCGTTGCCGCCGCTGCATCCGGCCAGACCCATCGCCGTGAGAAGGAGCAGGCTCGCTGGCAGTATCATTTGCTTTGGGATCATCGGGTATTCCGGTATTCAACGATAATGCAAGCAGCTTATTGGATTATTTCCGTTTGTAAAGACCGGATCGACAAGCAATGGGTACATTCGGGTTCCTCTTGACATAGGCTGGAGGAAAGTCATGCTGGCTGGAGAGCATTGGCGGGGGTCAGCCTTGGCGAAATACGCGGGCCAGCGTTTTCCAGGGTATGGTTGGCGGCCTTCGCCCATGCATTGGCAATTTATCGAAGACCGGATTGCCGGCGCCAGACCAAATGAAGAAAAATCAGTGGGAGCAGAAACAGCGATGATTCAATCACCGATTGGCGTCTTGCTCGCGCTGGTTACTGTGGCCGCTTTTTTCTTTTATCTGGAAAAAAGCACCGGATGGAAAGTCTTCAACCTGTTTCCGCCGCTGCTTTTTATATATGCGACGCCGGTCCTGCTGAATAATCTTGGCGTCATGCCCGCCGACTCGGTTGTGTACACCGGCATGCGCGATTTCGGCCTGCCGGTTTTTATTACGCTGATGCTGTTGTCGGTTGATATCGGAGCCGCGGTTCGGGTGATGGGTAAGGGTGTCCTGGTCATGTTGCTCGGTAGCGTCGGTGTGGTCGTCGGCGGTGTAGTTTCTTTTATGGTCGTGCACGGCTGGCTGGCGGAAGACGCCTGGAAGGGGTGGGGTGCGCTCGCCGGGAGCTGGATCGGCGGCACCGGCAACATGGCGGCCGTGGCCGGCGCACTGGACACGTCACCCGAGCAATTGGGCCTGGCGGTTCTCGCCGACAATCTTGTCTACGTAGTCTGGTTACCGATCTTGCTGGGGTCCAAGGCTTTCGCCGAGCGCTTTAACCGCTGGACCAAGGTGTCGGTCAATCGAGTGGCCGACATGGAGAAGGCGGCCATGAAACTGCACAGGGATGACACGCCGCCGGAAATGCGCGACTACCTGTTCCTGGCATTTATCGCCTTTGGGGTTACCTGGCTCGCGGCCTGGATTGCGCCGCTGCTGCCCGAATTCCCACCTGTACTGTCGACATCGACGTGGAATTTGCTGCTGGTCACGACTTTCGCGCTGGCCCTGTCCTTTACCGGCGCCAGGAAGATAGCCGGGTCGCACAACATCGCGATGGCGATTATCTATATATTCGTTGCCAGCATGGGTGCGAGAGCATCGATGGAAGGGCTCGGGCAAGCCCCGGCGTTTGTCCTCGGAGCCTTTATCTGGATCAGTATCCACGGGGCGTTTTGCCTGGCCGGTGCGTGGCTGTTCCGGGTCGATGTGCACAGCGCGGCAATCGCCTCGGCGGCAAATATCGGGGGCGCCGCTTCGGCGCCGGTCGTTGCTGCATATCACAAACAAAGCCTCGTACCGGTCGCGATACTGATGGCCCTGATTGGTTATGCGATCGGCAATTACCTGGCTTTGCTGACTGCCCGCCTCGCTTTCTGGGTCAGCAGTTGAACGCAGTCCATGAGCTGGGACCAGGAACACCGGCCATTGCCCGATGACAGCGACTGGGTCGTGGTGTACGAATGCCGGTCGCTGGCCGTCTGCCAGGAACTGGCGCTGGTACTGCAGGCGATGGACATACACTGCAAAATATCCGCCGAACCCCGGCACGCGTTGCTGGTGCCTGGCCCGGTCGCGAGCCGGGCGAACGAACAACTCCTTGCCTATCTGAGCGAGGCCCGCAAGCCGGTTCAGGCACAGCCGCCGGCGCCAAAGCAGTCCAGCGGCATCGCCGGAGTGGTTGCTTATGTCTCGCTGCTGCTGATGTTCGCCTATTGGCAGAGCCATCAGAGTTTTGGTGTCGACTGGCTGGCCAGTGGACGGATCGATTCCGCGGCCGTGTTGTCCGGTGAGTGGTGGCGGACCGTAACGGCACTGACCCTGCACCTGGATCTGGCCCACCTGACCGCGAACCTGGTGTTCGGCGCCGCGTTTGGTTATTTCGCGGGACAGCTTTTTGGTACCGGGCTGGCCTGGGCCGGTATTTTGCTGGGTGGTTCGCTCGGAAATTACCTGAACGCCTGGTTGCAAGGGCCGGGTCATCGTTCCATTGGCGCCTCTACCGCAATATTTGCCGCGCTGGGGTTGTTATCCGCGTTCACCTGGAGGCGATGGCGCAGACCCGATGAGAAACTGCTCAAACGCTGGTCGCCAATATTTGCCGGTATTGCACTGCTTGCCTATACCGGCGCCGGAGGCGAGCGAACCGATGTGTTGGCTCACCTGACAGGCTTTGTCTGCGGTCTGCTCATAGGAGGCGCCTACGGTGCGGCGGGAAAGCGAATCCTGCTGTCCGCACCGGCGCAAAGGATATTGGTGTTGCTTGCTTTGTTTGCCCTGACGCTAAGCTGGATGCTGGCGATTCAGTCGAATTCGGGGCGCCTGATCTGAACAGTGGCCGCGACCTCACCGCTGCTTTCGCTGGGTGTATCGGCCTGACCGCTCGCGCCGGCTTGTGCCGCTGAAGATTCATCTGTTCTGACCGTCTTCGCTCTTGGCATGGCGATCGTATGGTCGTCCCGGTCTTTACTGGCAAGTTTGTGGAAGCGATTGCGCAGGTCAGCCAGCGACTTTTGTATTACCTTCATGGAAAGTTCTTTTTTTGCCAGCTGGCCTTTGAGTTCAGCGATTTGAAGCCGCTGGTCCTTGTCGGCGACCGGCTCTGCCGCTGCCAACTGTTCCGCATTCAGCTTGAATGCCTGCGTCTCGTCGCCGGAATCAAGGCGTCCTGATTCACCTGTACCGTTCGCTTTCTGATTGAGAATTTCCGACTGCAGGCTCTCAATCAACTTCTGCTTCTCTTCGAGCTTGGCTTTGTATTGTGAAACCTTGGCATCGCTTTTTCTGTTCTCGCTGCGCTTCTTGTTATGTTGGTCTATGTCGCCTTGTAACTCTTCGATCAATTCCTGTTGCGCCTTGTTACTGGTTTCCAGGCCCTGGTAACGTTGCGTGACGGCCTTCGCCGCATTCTGGAACTTGTCCAGGTCCCGGCGTTGATTGCCGAGTTTTACCCGCAGTTCTTCATTCTGGATCTGGAAACGAATGTCGCGAGACTGAATCGCGCTCATGCTCAGCGTGTCCTCGCCCGCTGGTTTTTCGCCGGCCCGGGCTTGTGCCAAACGGGCTTCCAGCATCCGGACTTTGACTTTTATTTCCTCAACGGTTTGTCTTAATTCACTGATCTTGGTCCGGGCCTCCGTTTTTTCTCTGAGGAAGAGATCTGTACCTTTCTTGAGTGCCCGATTATTGAACTCGAGCGACTCGATTTTTTTCCGAAGTTCGCTTGCCGTTTGATCGGCTGCCTGAACTGTGCCCTCCATATTGGAAAGTTTGTTCAGTTGCTCGCGGGCGTGCTCAAGTTCGTCCTGAAGCTTCCGTGTTTTCTTTTCACTCGCCTCGAACTCGCTGTTGTCGTTTTTCTGCTTGTCGAGTTGCTCGCGCGCCTGCTCGAGTTCACCGCGGAGCTCCTGTATTTTTTTCTCGTTGACCTCGATGACGTCGTTGTCTGTCGCCTGCCTGGCCAGTTGTGCGCGGGCCTGCTCGAGTTCGCTGCACAACTCCTGGACCTTTTTCTCATTTACATCGAAAGCGCCGTGGTCTCTTCGCTGTTTGTCCAGCGCAGACTGCGACTCATCAAGTTTTCGCTCCAGTGCCTGTCTCTCCGTCCGCAATGCAACCAGGTCCTTGCGCAGGCGGCTTATCTGCTCGGCTTGTTCCCGGGAAAAAGTTTTTTCAGTTTCGAGTTCGGCCTTGACCGCATCGGCTATTGCGGTAAATTCTGTTCCGGAAGAATCAACCGCTTTGCCGGACATCGCTTCCAGCCGGGAAATCTCTTTGACCTTTTTTTTCAGATCTTTTCGCAGTCGTGACGATTCGGCTTTCCAGTCGTCGCGATTTTCCTCGGCGAGTTTCCGATCTTCCTTGTGCTTTTTCGTTTTGTTTTTCAGGCTATCGATTTTCCCGTTGAGGAAATCGATTTGCTCGTCGGTCGGAAGGTGTTTTATTTGCCTGTGAAGTTCCCGGGTCAGTGATTGCTGATCGCCTAGGTCGGCTTTGAGCGCGGAGATCAGTGTCTCCCATTCACCGAAGGTGCGGGACAGGCGCGACAATGCCTTGCGCGCCGCGCGGCGAACGTCTTCTACAGTCTTCGCTTGTTCCATCCCATCCATATTGGGCCTGCCCTTTTGCCTGTGTCTGCCGGCGCAACAGCTTCACCGCGCCGTCCCTGGCTGACTGATTATGACAAATATTGTATTACCCGCGGCCGCAGTGATGCGATGCTTGTCACATTTTGAGCAGTCGGTCGGTATGGGAAAAGGCTTGAGAAACAGGCGGATTAGTCTGACTTTCTGTCGGGAAATTCCTTGATGTAGAGATCCTGCTTGGCAAACGGAATCTCGATCTGGTGTTTATTGAATTCCTTGTAGATTTGCTGGTGCAGCTGGTCCAGGATACGACCGCGAAGCACCGGCTGCTCGACCCACCCCAATAGCTCGAATTCAAGGCCCGATGGGCCGAATCGGCGGAAGCGGACCCGAGCTTCCGGTTTTCGACAAAGATCGGAGCAGTCGTGCGCGATGTCCATCAGCACTTTTCTCACCAGGTCGATATCGCAGCCGTAGGCTGCACTGACCGCGACCCGGATGCGATGTTTCTCATGGGGGCCGCCGCTTTCATTGAAAATCTTGCTGTTCCCCATGACCCCGTTGGGGATGGTGACTTCGACGTCGTCCCGGGTCAGCAGTCGCGTGCTGCGCATGCCGATATGGGTTACTTCGCCACGCTCGCCTGAATCCAGGACGATGAAGTCGCCGACCTTGTATGGCGCATCCGCGAGTATGGACATGCCGGCGAAAAGATTGGCCAGGGTGTCCTTGGCGGCAAAGCTCAGGGCCAGCCCGACGATTCCGGCGGACGCCAGCCAGGCGGTGACATTGATATTCCATGCCAGCATAACCATGTAAATCCCGATTGCGGCCAAGGCGATGACGGCCAGGTTGATCAGTAGAGGCTGGGTACGTGGCTGAATTATGTTGAACGAATGCTGCTGATTGCCCACGTACCCGATCAGCATGCGGGCGAATTGCATGGAGAATTGCAGCAAGACGATAATAGCGATGGTCTTGAGTATGGCCAGCGTCGCGAATGTCGGAGTGGCAGGCATTTTGAGCCACAAGGTGGCGACGCCCAGACCGGTGAGAATAACCGCCAGCCGCAGCGGCCGATGCAGGATCTCGATCAGGTTGTCGTCAAAGGTATTCTTCGTCCGCGATGTCCAGCGCCCGATGACCCGTGACAGGACACGATCGACGATGCGCGACAGTATCCAAGACAGCAGGACGATGACCGCGGCCTGGACCAAGCGGTACGGACCCAATACTGAAAACAAAGGCAGAAGTTTGTCCGACAGGAAGTCCACCAGGGGGTTTCCGCTCGGATCAGTCTGTTCCATTTTCGTTCTCCTTAGAGGCTGATTCGCTGCCAGGCTGGCAGCGCCGCAGCCACTCGGCCCGCTTGCGGAAAAACATCTGCAGGCCGTCAATCTCGGCTTGCCGAATATCCGGATGCCAGGCTTCGAATATCAGCACGATACGTTCGTGGTCGCCGCGGTTCCAGGCCTCATGTTCGAAGCTGTCATCGAAGGCCAGAATTTTACCGGTTTCCCAGTGCCGGGTTTCTTCGCCAACACGGATTCCACAGCCGTCCGGAATGATCAGCCCAAGGTGGATGGTCAGTCTGAAATTCATTTGCCCGTAATGGGGAATGATGTGGCCGCCGGGCTGCAACCGTGAAAAGAAGATTTCGGGCATGTAGTCTTCGGCCTCGGGGTAAGGCAGCGATTCCATGACTGCCATGGTTTTCGGGCAGCGTTTGTAGTTTTCAGAAATCACCCCTGCTTTAAACATGTGAAAGGAAGTCCACGCCTGCGAGCCAAGCAGTGAAGAAAAGTCGGTGCCCGCCCGGGTCTTGCTGTGATCCGTGCCTTCCACGTTTGCCGCGATATAAGGTGTAAACTCGGCCTGCTCTTCGAGCAAGGCGTCCAGTTCGCCGCGAATGTCATCGTAGGCGGCTTCCACCCGCGATACCCAATCGAACTTTTCCCTTTCGAACCATGGCATCGCCTGCATACCCGGAAACAGGATGAACTCTGGCCGCTGCATCGGGTGGTTGTATTCGGCTTTCTCCTCGCGATACAAGATCCGCATGGCCCGTTCGAACCTGTCGCGCTCTTTCGCCGGGTATTTGCCGGCAAGTTCGTCGAGAACCTGCTGGTTCATCCGCTTGTAATGCTTGTTCAGCGCCTGCAGCGCAGATCCGATTTCCTGCCGGGCCGCCGGTGTCATTTTCGTATTGGTGGCCGCCTGATCCAGTGCCGGCTCGGTCAATACCGCGCGCTGCAGCAGTTCTGCGCCGGCTTCTGCCTGTCCCCTGGCGGTATAAAGCATGCCGGCCTTGAGCATGGCGGAAACATTCTCCGGATCTAGGCGGGCAGTATGGGCAAAATTGTCGGCGGCTTTCTCGTTCATGCCCAGATGCTGCTGGACGAAGGCCAGCCGATACCGATAGGCGGCTACATTAGGTTCTGCCGCCGTTGCGTCATCCAGCAGGCTCAAGCTGGAATTGGCATCGCCGCGGCGGAAGGCGAGCATCGCGAGCCTGAAGCAAGCCGGCGCAAACGGCGGCTGCGTCGCAGCGAGTTCTTGCAGGCGCTGCTCCGCCTGTCGCTGCCTGCCCTCGCGCAGGTCTTTTTCCGCTGCCGCAAAGGCTTGTTGTACTGATTCGGCGCTCATGGCTCGTGGTATCGGTCTTTGTTCCTCGAGGTAGCAGCGATCAGCAGTCTTCGTCGCTGACCAGGTCCAGGTTAAAAGTAATGCCGACCCTGGGGATGTCGTTTTGTTGCATTTCCACCCAGTGCTCGAGGTAGGACGGAAACATAACGATCAGCCCGGTTTGCGGTTGCACCGAGAACTCCAGGTTGCTGAATATGGTCTGCCCGGTCTGGCCGCCAGGCTCGTGCATGCGAAAACCGGCTTTCGGGTCGAGAAAAGCGATTCGGGCAGAGGTCTTGTTTGCTGAAACGTAGTAGGTGCCGCTGATCAGGCTGTTCCGGTGACGATGCACTTCGTGGTAGCAGCCCTTGACGGTGATAGTTCCGAACATGGTTGTGAGATTCAGCGGCGGGTTCTCGGTCGAAAAGCCCATGCTCCTTGCAAAGCAACGGCCGTGGCGCAATATCTGCCCGGCAATTTCGGCAAACTCCGCGTCCTTTTGAATCTGGTTGCGGCTGAAAAAAGAGGTATAGCCGGTCCGGTACTCTTTTTTGCAGATTTCCACTCCTTCCGGATCCGAATTCCTCAGCGTTTCGACCTTCCGCACCAGTGCCTGGTTGAATTCCCTGTCGTCGGTCAGGCGATTGATATAGATGGGCACCGGGAAAACCGGGAACATCGCTTTCTTGTTGTTTTCGGGTGTAGAAAATTTTGTCATGTTTATTTCCCCGGTAATGCCTGGCGGGCCTGTACAGGATAACCTCTGGCCGCCGCGCTGGAAAACATCGTTTTGTCAGATTGGCCCAACGCACCACCGTATATTGCTGCCGCTCGCTCCGTTTCCTGTGATAGTCTGCCGGCCTTTATTCGGGCGCCAGCAGGCGCCTGCCAGGGGGCACACATGAAAATCGCTCGATTTACCAGCCTGCTTGTTACGTTGATTCTGGTCGCATGCGACGGGACGGGAAT
>BFAU01000096.1 GCA_008975185.1 bacterium MnTg04
GGTATATCCAGCGCGTGCGCGCGCTGGCGTGCGCGGTTGCCAAAGCCTATTACGACAGCAGGGAAGCCCTGGGCTTTCCGATGCTGGAGCCATCCACGAACAAGGCAAATGAAACGGGTTCGGAGCATGGCTGAACGGCATGATTTCCTGGTCGAGATAGGGACCGAAGAGTTACCGCCAAAAGCGTTGCGCAAGCTGTCCGAAGCTTTCGCACGCGGCCTGGAGGAAGCGTTTGCCGAGGCCGGCCTGGCGCACGGCGCGGTCAAGCCATATGCGACGCCGAGGCGGCTTGCCGTGCTGGTCGAAGGTCTGGCGGCGAAGCAGGACGATCGCCAGGTCGAGCGCCGTGGACCACCACTCAAAGTTGCTTACGACAAAAAAGGAAACCCGACCAGGGCAGCCAAGGCGTTTGCCGAAAAGTGCGGCATCGCGGTCGTCGATATCGAGAAAGACGGGACGGGCAAAGACGCCCGGCTGATCTGGCGCGGCATCGAAAAAGGCCAGACCGCGGCCAGCCTTCTGCTGGCAATGGTTCAGGGCAGCCTGGATCGGCTGCCGGTACCCAGGCGCATGCGCTGGGGCGAGGGTGAAGTCGAGTTTGTCCGGCCGGTACACTGGGTGCTGATGAAACTCGGCGGCGACACGCTGGAAGGAACGATATGCGGTGTCAGGACGGGCGATACCAGCCGCGGCCATCGGTTCATGGCGCCAGCCGGTTTGAAGATCGGCAAAGCTGCGCAATATGCGGCGTTGCTCGAAAAAAAGGGCAAAGTGCTGGTCGATTTTTCCAGCCGCATGGAAGTCATCCGCAAGCAGGTGCTCGAACAGGCGGCCGCTTTGGGCGGGCGCCCGCAAATGGACGAGGCGCTGCTCGAGGAGGTCACCGCACTCGTCGAATGGCCGGTTTCCCTGACCGCCAGTTTCCCGGAAGAGTTTCTCGAGCTGCCAGCCGAAGTGCTGACGGCAACCCTGACCGGGCACCAGCGATATTTCCTGGTGGTTGACGACTCCACGCGCGAGCGGATATTGCCGGCATTTATTGCGGTCGCCAACCTGGACAGCAAGAATCCCGCGAAAATTTGCGAGGGCAATCGACGGGTCGTGCAACCACGCCTCGACGATTCCATGTTTTTTTGGAATCAGGACAGGGCGATCAAACTCGGAGATCGTGAAAGTTCGCTAAAGAACGTGCTTTTTCACGCTAAGTTAGGCTCTGTTTACGACAAATCGAAGCGAACAGCGGCGCTATGCGCCAATATTGCCGGACAACTCGACGGTGACCGCGAGACGGCCCGGCGGGCGGCCATGCTTGCAAAATGCGATTTGCTGACCTCGATGGTCGCGGAATTCCCGGAATTACAGGGCGTCATGGGTCGTTATTACGCGCAGAACGACGGCCTGGCTGACGACATCGCGATGGCCCTGGCGGAACAATACCTTCCGCGTTTCGCCGGCGACCAGTTGCCGGCGACGATCATCGGGAAGGCGCTGGCCATCGCGGAGAAAATCGACACCATTTGCGGCATATTCGCGATCGGTCAAAAACCCGGCGGCAGCAAAGACCCGTTCGCATTGCGAAGAAATGCGCTTGGCTGCCTGCGTATTCTGATCGAGGGCGAGGTTGAACTGGACCTGCGGGCTGTCATCGCAGAATCGCTCGCCCGGCAACCTGTCGATACCGGCGATGAGCTCGCCGATGAGATATACGAATTCATGATGGACAGGCTCAGGGCTTACTACCTGGCCGACGAAGAGCTGGCTATCGGTCACGACGTTTTCGATGCGGTGCTGGCCCGCAGTCCGGTATCGCCGCTGGATTTCCACCAGCGCCTGGTCGCGGTCAAGGCCTTTCAGACGATGTCATCCGCCGGTTCACTGGCTGCCGCCAACAAACGCATCGCCAACATTTTGCGCAAGAGCGATGACAAATTGCCGACGGATCCGGATGCCGGGTTGCTCAGCGAGCCAGCCGAGCGATTGTTATACGATCAGCTGCAAGACATGCTGGTGAAGATACAGCCCATGCTCAAGCAGCGCCGCTACCGGGACTCGCTGGAAAATCTCGCGGGGCTTGGGCCGGCCGTCGACGATTTCTTCGACAATGTGATGGTCATGGACGAGGATGCGGCCCTGCGCGTGAATCGTCTCGCGTTGCTAAATCAGCTGCGGGGTCTTTTCCTGCACACCGCGGATCTTTCGCGGCTGCAGTCGTAAGCCATGGCAAGCCCGCTGGTAATCCTCGATCGGGACGGGGTGATCAATTTCGATTCCGACGCCTTTATCAAGTCGCCGGACGAGTGGCTGCCCATACCCGGCAGTCTCGAGGCCATCGCCAGGCTGCACCAGGCGGGGTGGCGAGTGGTCGTTGCCAGCAATCAATCGGGTGTCGGCCGCGGCCTGATGGGCGAAGACGCCCTCGAAGCGATCCACCGGCGAATGGAGCAGGCGGTCGCGGCGGCCGGGGGACACTTCGATGGTATTTTTTATTGCCCCCACCATCCCGATGAAGGCTGCAAATGCAGAAAGCCGTTGCCCGGGTTACTCAAGGCCATCGCGACCCATTTCGAAATGTCTTTGGAACATGTGCCGGTGATCGGTGACAGCGCGCGCGACCTCGAGGCAGCCGATGCTGCCGGCGCGGACCCGGTGCTGGTGCTGACCGGCAATGGTGAGAAAACGCGGGCCGGGCTGCCTGACGATTCCGTGGTGCCCGTTTACGCCGATCTGTCGGCCGCCGTGGACGGCTTGCTGGCAGCGACCAAGTAAAATGCAATACCTGCGCTCGTTGTTATTCACCCTGCTGCTTTTTGTCTCGCCACTTCTGCCCTGTCTCCTGATCGTGCTGTCCGCTCCGCTGCCATACAGATATCGCATCGCTATCGCAATCACCTGGGCAAAGCGCGTAATGTGGATGCTAAAGGTGATCTGCAGGCTGGACTACGTCGTCGAGGGGCGGGAAAACCTGCCCGAGAAGCCCGGCGTGCTGATGATCAAGCATACTTCGGCCTGGGAGGTCATCTCCCAGTTTTGCATTTTCGATAATCAAAGCTGGGTCATCAAACGCGAGTTGATGTGGGCGCCGTTCATCGGCTGGGCCCTGCTGTTCATGCGGCCGATCCCGGTCAACCGCGGTGGTGGCCATAGCGCGGTCGAACAAGTGATCGAAAAAGGCTCGCAACGGATACGGCAGGGGATGGGGGTAATGGTTTTTCCGGAGGGCACCCGCATGGAGCCGGGTCAGACCCGCCGATACGGTATCAGCGGCGCTTTGCTGGCGCTCGAAGTGGACCGCCCGATTGTCCCGATTGCCCACAACGCCGGCGACTTCTGGCTGCGCCGCGGCTTGTTGAAAAAACCCGGCACCATAAGACTCGTGATCGGACCGCCGATCGAAGTGGGCGGCAAGGAGCCGGAGGCCTTGAACCTCGAAGTCCAAGGCTGGATCGAGGCCAAGATGCGGGAGATCAGCGCCGCTTATACGAGCTAGCGAGGACCTGCATAAGCTGCGCCCAGTAAAGGGTTACCGGCCAGAAGCCGGCAACTTATCGGCGACCGGCTGCGATCGCAATCCGCGGCAAGATACAGGCTCGACTCAAACGTCGAGGTTCGCGACTCGCAGGGCGTTGCGCTCGATAAACTCGCGGCGCGGCTCGACCTGGTCACCCATCAGCGTGGTAAACAGTTCGTTCGCCGTTTGTGCGTCCTCGACGCGCACCTGGGTCAACAGGCGATTTTCCGGGTCGATGGTCGTTTCCCACAACTGATCCGGGTTCATCTCCCCGAGACCTTTGTATCGCTGGATGCTGATTCCTTTTTTCGCCTGCGCCATAAACCATTGCATCGCTTGCCGGAAACTGGTGACATCCTGCCGCTGGTCGCCGCGGCCGGCAAATGCGCCTTCATCGACCAGGGAGTTGAGTTCGGCAGCCAGTTCAGCAATGCGCCGATACTCGGCGGAGGCGAAAAATTCCTTGTGGATGTGCCGGTTAGCGGTCACCCCGTGATGCGTCCGGCTCACCGCAATCTGGTGATCGCCGCCGTCGTCTGCCGCCACCAGCTGCAAGTCGTAAGAAGCTCCGTTTCTTTCCTGGAGGCGCTCGCTGAGCTGTTGTAGCCATGGCTCCATAACCTTTTGATTATTAAGCGTTTTTTCATCTATCTGCGGCAGATGCAACAACTGCTCGAGCAGGCGCTTGTCATAGCGGCGGGCCAGCCGATCGATGATCGCGTCGACCTCCATGTATTTCCTGGCGAGCGCTTCGAGTTGCGGACCCTTGATCGGCGGCGCATCGGCACTGACATGCAAGGAAGCTTTTTCCAGCGCAATATTTAGCATCTGGGTATCCAGCTCTTTGTCGTCCTTGACGTATTGCTCCTGCTTGCCCTTTTTCAATTTGTACAACGGCGGCTGGGCAATATATACGTACCCGCGCTCGATCAGCTCGGGCATCTGCCGGTAAAAAAAGGTCAGCAGCAACGTGCGAATATGCGAACCGTCGACATCCGCGTCGGTCATGATAATGATTTTGTGGTAACGCAATTTTTCGATATCGAATTCGTCGCTGCCTATACCGCACCCCAGGGCGGTAATCAGCGTCCCGATTTCGACCGACGACAGCATCTTGTCAAAACGAGCTTTTTCCACATTCAGAATCTTGCCCTTCAGCGGCAGGATCGCCTGGGTCCTGCGATCGCGCCCTTGTTTCGCCGATCCGCCCGCGGAATCACCCTCGACCAGGAATATTTCCGACAACGCCGGATCCTTTTCCTGGCAATCGGCCAGCTTGCCGGGGAGACCGGCGATGTCCAGCACGCTCTTGCGACGAGTCATTTCCCTGGCCTTTCTCGCGGCATCCCGGGCCCGTGCGGCGTCGATAATCTTGCCGACTATCGCCTTGGCCTGTTGCGGGTTTTCCTGCAGATAATCCTCCAGCACCTCGCCCGTTACCGACTCCACGATTCCCTTGATCTCCGACGAGACCAGTTTGTCCTTGGTTTGTGACGAAAACTTCGGGTCGGGTACCTTGACCGACAAAACAGCCGCCATGCCCTCACGCGCATCGTCACCAGTAGTGTTGACTTTTTCCTTGCGCGTCGCCGGCAAGGCCTCGATGTAATGGTTCATCGTCCGGGTCAGCGCGCTGCGAAACCCGGCCAGGTGTGTGCCACCATCGCGTTGCGGGATGTTATTGGTAAAACAAAGCATGTTCTCCTGGTAGGAGTCGTTCCATTGCAGGGCGATTTCCACGGTTACGCCATCGCGCTCGCCCTGGAAATACGCAATACCTTCGTGGATCGGGGTCTTGTTCCGGTTCAGATGCTCGACAAATGCCTTGATGCCGCCTTCGAATTCGAAAACATCGTTGAGTTCCTCGCGTTCGTCGACCAACTCGATCCGGACGCCGGAATTGAGAAACGACAACTCACGAAGGCGCCGGGCCAGAATATCGTAGTCAAATTCGATATTGGTAAATATTGTACTGCTTGGCCTGAAGCGCAGCGTGGTACCGGTACGATCGGTTTTCTCCATGGTCTTCATCGGTGCAAGCGGCTCACCCAGGCTGTATTCCTGGCGATGCACATGACCATCGCGGCAAATTTCCAGTTCCAGGTGCTCGGACAACGCGTTGACCACGGAGACACCGACCCCGTGAAGCCCGCCGGAGACCTTGTAGGAATTGTCGTCAAACTTTCCGCCCGCATGCAGCACCGTCATGATGACTTCAGCGGCCGAACGCCCTTCTTCTGAATGCTGGTCCACGGGGATACCACGACCATCGTCCGCAACCGTTACCGATTCATCGGCATGAATCGTGACCTTGATGCGGCTGCAATGACCGGCCAGCGCTTCGTCTACCGAGTTGTCCACCACCTCGAAAACCATGTGATGCAAACCGGTACCATCGTCAGTATCGCCGATGTACATTCCCGGCCGTTTGCGGACGGCGTCCAGGCCCTTGAGAACTTTGATATTGGTGGCGTCGTAACTGTTTTCTTTTGTCATTGCCTGTATCCGGACCTAAACCTGATCATTATACCACCTTTGACACCTTTCCCTGTTCCACGTGAAACCTTGCAATATCACCTGAAAGGCCCGCTATATCTGGCGCCAGCGCCGTGATTATCAACTGGAGATTGCGCTTTTGAATAGCCGCCATCAGCCGCTCCAGGTGCTCTCGATCGAGCTCTGCCACCGGGTCGTCCACCAGCAATATCCGGTCCCTCGCCACCGCGTTTTTCAGCACATCGAGTTGGCCGAGGAGCAACGCACTGGCCAGCATTTTTTGTTGTCCGCGCGACACCCGGTTTTTTGCCACTTTTCCGGAAAACCGCACGGTCAGATCAGCCCTGTGCGGGCCAACCTGGGTGGCTTGGTGTTGGCGGTCCCGCAACCAGGATTTATCCAGCGCCTCCTGAAACCCACAATCTTTGCCCCAGCCAGGCCTGAGCTCCAGCTCAAGCGAAGCACCCAGCAATTCCTCTGCACAAGCCGCTGCCGCCGGCTGAAGAGCTTGAATTTGTCTCGTCCTCGCGTCCTGAATCTGGTTTCCCGCCTCTACCAGCTCTATTTCCCAGGGTCTGGCGGCCTTTCGATCGCCATTTTGCCTCAACACAGCGTTTCTTTGCCGCAACGCCCTTTGGTAGCGGCGCCAAATCTCCAGAAAATCCGGTTCCACGTGGAACACGCCCCAATCGAGAAACCGCCGGCGTCGCGCCGGTCCTTCTTCCAGTAATTTGTGAATATCCGGGTCGATAACCTGCACTGGCAACGCTTGCGCCAGCTCTGCCAGGCTGCCGACCGGTTCCCCCGCGATTCTGGCCTCGGTCTTGCTGCGCGAGCAGCGTACCCCCAACGATGTTTCACGTGAAACATCCCGGATCCGGCCCGCAACTACACATTCTGCCGCCCCATCCTGCACGAGTTGGTCCAGGTAACCGGTCCGAAAAGACCGCGCACGACTCAGGAAAAAAATCGCCTCGAGCAGGCTGGTTTTGCCCGAGGCGTTGGGTCCACTAATCAGGTTGCGAGCCGGGTCGAGTTCCAGCTCGACGTTGGTCAGACATCTGAACCCCTGGATTTTCAGGTTTTCCAGGGCCATTGCCTGGCTCAAAGCCGCATCGGCATAACCACGTATTTGCAGCTCTTCGAACCGGGTTCCGTGATCAAACAACTGCTGTTTGAATCGATCAATCCGACTTCAACCTGATCGCCATCGACGGCAGAAAGCGCATCCAGCAGATAGTTCACATTGAAGCCAATCTCGAGGTCTTCACCGCTGTATTTCACCGCCACTTCCTCTTCGGCTTCTTCGTGCTCGGGGTTGTGTGCCAGGATTCGAATGCTATTGCCTTTCACGTCTAGGCGAATACCCCGGTATTTCTCATTGGACAGGATCGCCGCACGATGCAAGGCCTGTTTCAGAACCTCTCGGTCCCCGGTCAGCGGGCTGCTTTCTGCGCTCGGGATCACCCGGCGATAATCGGGAAAGCGGCCATCGATCAGTTTGGAGGTAAAACGAATCGAACCGACTTGCGCCCGGATATGATTGCTGCCGATTGCCAGGCTGATATCTCCTTCTCCGCCAAGCAATCGAAGTAGCTCAAGCACACCCTTTCGCGGAACGATAACCTGGTGCTCGCCCTTGCACGCTTTCTTCAACTCGACTTCGCACAGCGCTAGCCGGT
>BFAU01000097.1 GCA_008975185.1 bacterium MnTg04
GTTTTTTTGTCGGTGAGATTTTGAAATGTGTGGTGTAGGTGGGATTGTTGCTCAGGCCGCTGTCAACCAGTCTATTTACGATGCGCTGGCAATCTTGCAGCATGGCGGCCAGGATGCGGCGGGCATCATGACCTGCGATGGCTTCGAGTTGCACCAGCGCAAGGACAACGGCCTGGTGCGCGACGTATTCCGGACGCGCCACATGCTCGCGCTAAAAGGCAATATGGGTATTGGCCACGTGCGCTATCCGACCGCGGGCGACGCCAGCGCGAGCCAGGCGCAGCCGTTTTACGTCAACAGCCCGCATGGCATTTGCCTGGCCCACAACGGTAACCTCACCAATACCCGGCAACTGACCAGCCTCCTGATCAAGGAAGACCGGCGCCACCTGAATACGCAGTCCGATTCGGAACTGGTGCTGAACGTGCTGGCGCATGAGTTGCAGCGCCAGGACGGTGAACTCAAGCCGGACAATGTATTCCGCGCGGTCAGCGCCTTGCACCGCCGATGTGCCGGCGGCTACGCGGTGGTCGCGATGATCATCGGTCACGGCATCCTGGGGTTTCGCGATCCCAACGGCATCCGTCCGTTGATCATCGGTGTCCGGCAAACCGATAAGGGCAAGGAGCACATGCTCGCCTCGGAAAGCGTCGCGCTCGACGGGCTGGGATTCGAAATCCTGCGCGATGTGGGACCCGGGGAGGCGGTCTGGATCGATGCCGGCGGCGCGCTGCACAGCAAGCAATGCGCGGCCGGTGCGCGGCATGCGCCGTGCATTTTCGAATTCGTTTATTTTGCCCGGCCGGACTCGATTATCGATAATATTTCGGTTTACAAGGCGCGGTTGCGGATGGGCGACCGGCTGGCCACCCGGATTCTGAGCATATACCCGGACAACGATATCGATGTCGTGATACCGATCCCGGACACCAGCCGCACCAGTGCGGTGCAGGTCGCGCACGCGCTCGGCGTCAAGTATCGCGAGGGCTTTATCAAGAACCGCTATATCGGCCGGACATTCATCATGCCGGGTCAGGAGTTGAGACGCCGGTCGGTGCGCAGGAAGCTCAACGCGATCGATCTCGAATTCCGCGGCAAGAACG
This sequence comes from bacterium MnTg04, assembly GCA_008975185.1. Taxonomy (GTDB): domain Bacteria; phylum Pseudomonadota; class Gammaproteobacteria; order Steroidobacterales; family MnTg04; genus MnTg04. The sequence goes on from BFAU01000097.1 coordinate 1,104, forward strand.
TGTTGCTGGTGGATGACTCGATCATACGCGGGACCACCTCGCAGCAGATCATCGAGATGGCCAGGGAAGCGGGCGCCAGCAAAGTTTATTTCGCCTCTGCCGCGCCGCCGGTGCGCTTTCCGAACGTCTATGGCATCGATATGCCGGCTGCCGCGGAACTGGTCGCCAATGGCCGCAGCGAACACGAGGTTGCCATGACCATCGGTGCGGACTGGCTGGTCTACCAGGATCTGGCCGACCTGATTGCCGCGGTCCGCTACGACAATGCCGCCATCGAGGACTTCGATACTTCCTGTTTCTCGGGCGAGTACGTTGCCGGCGATATCAGCGAAGAATACCTGCACAGAATCGAAAAAGAGCGCTCCGAAGAAGCCATGGCAAGACGCATTGGCGAAGACAGCGATCTGCAACAGGCGGTCTGACATCGATTCGCTCCGCCCGCCCGGTTTTCGATGAAAGTCCGAATCCTGATAATCGATGACGACCCGCAGTACCACAAGCTGCTGGCGCGTCATATCAAGAGCGAATGGGCCGATGCCGAAGTCAGGTCGATCAGGAAAACCGACCAGTCCGCCGACGGCCCGTTGATCCCAGAAGGCGTCAATGCGAGCGATTACAATGCGGTGCTTCTCGATCGCGCCCCCTCAGGCAAGGACGGGCTGAAATCGCTGCGCGAATTCAAGCGCCGGCCGGGGTTTCCACCGGTGATCTTTATTATCGACCGGGGCAACGAATTGCTCGCCGTCGAGGCGGTCAAGGCTGGCGCGGAAGATTACCTGCTCAGAGAAGAGATCAACCACGACCGCTTTATCGCCAGCCTGCGGAGCGCGATCCGTAAACACAAAAGGACTTCCGCGTTACTTAGCCGGCGGCAGGCGCTGGACGAGGCTTGCCGTTTTGGTGCGGTAAAAATTCGCGGTCACCGGTTTATCCGTGAACTGGGCAGCGGCGGCATTTCCTCCGTGTACCTGGCCGAGGGCGACAAGGTGAAAGGCCTGGTGGTGCTAAAGGTGTTCAGGTTGGTGCCTGAAATCCTGGAGGCGCAGAATTCTTTCGATCGGTTCATCCAGGAATACGAGCTGATTTCGCGGATCGAGCATCCCAACATCGTACGCATTTTCGATCTCGGCGTGGCCGACGACCATGTCTATATCACGATGGAGTATTTCAAGGAAGGCAGCCTGCGCGCGGAAATGAATCAGGCCTTGCCGGCCGCAACGGCGCTGGACTATTTGCGGCAGATTGCCGACGCACTGATGGCAATTCACGATGTCGGTATTTTGCATCGCGATCTGAAACCGGCCAACGTCATGTTTCGGGAAGACCGGTCCATCGTGTTGATCGATTTTGGCCTGGCCAAGCAGATGACGCTGGATCAGGAGATCACCGGCTCCGGTGAGATTTTCGGCACGCCGTATTATATGAGTCCGGAACAAGGCCACGCGGGCCAGGTCGATGAGCGCAGCGACATTTACAGCGTCGGCGTGATGGCTTTTGAAATGCTCAGCGGTGAAAAACCCTTTACCGCCGATACGCCGATGGCGGTCATTTACAAGCACAGCAACACGCCGTTGCCGCGACTGGGCGGGGCGTTGGCCGAGTTTCAGGAGTTGCTCGACAAGATGCTGGCCAAGGACCCGCACGATCGTTTCCAGTCCGCAGAGGAATTGCTGGCTTACCTGGACAGCCAGTGGCCACGGCGATGAGCGACGCAGCCGTCGACCTGCCGGAGGAACTCAAAGCGTTTCTCGGCGCCGCAACGCCGGCCGAATGGGTGGCGGAGGCGTTGAAACAGACGGAGGTCCTGCTGCTCGATCACGCCAGTTGTGAACTGAAGGCGGCGTCGACGGCGTTGAGCCTGATGTTCCGTTACCCGCGCCACCAGAAACTGGTCCACCGGATGTCCAGGCTGGCCCGCGAGGAACTCAGGCATTTTGAGCAGGTGCGCGTGCTGATGGAAAAAAGAGGCACGGCCGACCGGCCGTTGACCGCCTCGCGTTACGCCGCGGGTCTTCGCAAGCTGGTCAGGAAAACCGAGCCCGGCGCGCTGGTCGATTTGCTGATCACGGGCGCGTTCATCGAGGCGCGTTCCGCGGAACGCTTCGCGGCGCTCGCATCTCGGCTCGATAAAGAACCGGGGCGGTTTTATGCCGGCCTGTTGGCCGCGGAAGCCCGTCACTTCGAGCAGTATCTCGGTCTTGCCGTCGAATACCATGCCGGCAGCGAGGCCGAACTAAAGCAAAGGATTGCGGCGTTTCGCGAGGCAGAGGCGGCTTTATGTTGCGACCCGGACCCGCAATTTCGTTTCCACAGCGGCACGCCGCTAATGTAGGAGGGCCTTCAGGCCCGATCAGCAGAATGTTGCCGTTCAAAGATTCGAACTAGAGACCCTGAATCAGTTCGATCCCGTTTTCGTCCCAGCGCACCATGCTGCCTTGTTCATACCAGGCGCCCAGCACGATACGGCGCGCCTCGGTGCCGTCCGCCAGCGTGAAATCGTGTACCGCGGGGCGGTGGGTGTGCCCGTGCAGCAACAGTGTCACCTGTCCCCCGCTCATCAGCGCCTCGACCGCTTGCTGGTTGACATCGCCGATTTCCGGCGGCTGTCGTTGCTGATATTGCGCGGACGCATCGCGGGCGTGGCGGGCGAATTCGCGCCGCTGCGCCAGTGGCTGGGCAAGGAACCGCCGTTGCCACTGCGGATCGCGAACTTCTTTCCTGAACGCCTGGTAATCGTGGTCGTCGGTGCACAGCGAATCGCCGTGGCTGAGCAGCAAGGTCTCGCCATGCAATTCGAGCCGCGTCGGGTCGTCGAGCAACCGGCAACCGCTGTCTTTGGCGAAGCGCTCGCCGATCAGGAAATCGCGATTGCCGTGCATGAGGTAAACCGGTACGCCGGAATCGCTGAGGGCACGCAGCTTCCGCGGGACCATTTTCGCAAAATCGTCATCGTCGTCATCGCCGACCCACGCCTCGAACAGGTCGCCGAGCAGGTACAGTGCGTCGGCTTGCCTGGCCTGCAGTTCCAGGAAGCGAAAAAAACGTTCGCCGATATCCGGCCGTTCGGGCCCGAGGTGGACGTCCGCTGCGAAAATTACCGCCACCGGCTCAGTCTTTCAACGCCGCTCTTCCGGTCAGCACGCTGGCTTTTTCGATCAGCGCCACGCTCAGTGGCACGTCGGTCGGGAACGGCCCGCCGGGACCGGTCGGAAGGGCGGCAATGGCGTTGACGACATCCATGCCCTCGATCACCGTGCCAAACACGGTGTAGCCCCAGCGGCTGGGGCTGGGATCCAGGCGGTTGTTATCGGCGACACTGATGAAAAACTCCGAGGTCGCCGTATGGGCCCGTGGCAGACGCGCCATCGCGATAGTGCCGGGCTGGTTGCTCAGGCCGTTGCCCGATTCGTTCGGAATGGGGTCCCTGGTTTGTTTCTTGCTGTAGTCGGCCATGACGCCACCGCCTTGAATCATGAACCCGGGGATGACGCGGTGGAAAATCATGCCGTCGTAATAACCGCTCTCCACATAATCGATGAAATTGAAAACGGTGAACGGCGACCGCGTCGTATCGAGTTCCAGGATGATGTCTCCGCGGTTGGTCTGCAATTTCACTCTCGGGTAAGGCGGAACATCCTGCGCCTGCGAGGCGGCGACAAACAAACCCAGGACCAGCGCGACGATCAGCTTTTTCATCAACAATCTCCGGCATTCCAATGCCACCAATGATAGGCTGAGTCGGCCGATGGATGATAGCCTTGCGATCTACTCGAGCATTCTGTTTTGTCGCAGGACGGGGTTTTAGCTACCATTGCGCGCCATGAATAAAGTCGTCGTCACAACCCGCTTTGCGCCGAGCCCGACCGGGTATACGCATCTTGGCAATCTGCGTACCGCGTTGTTCAACGCGCTGCTCGCGCGGGCCTCGGACGGGGAGTTTCTGTTGCGTTCGGAAGATACCGATCGCGACCGCAGCGCCGAAAAATATCTCGATGCCCTGTGCGACGACTTGCGCTGGCTGGGGCTGGACTGGGACCTCGGACCGGGCATGGATGATACCGCCGGCGGGCGTGGTCCGTTTCGCCAGTCCGAGCGACAGGCCATTTACCAGGCATATTTTGACAGGCTCAGCGAGCGGCGGCTGGCCTATCCGTGTTTTTGCAGCGGCGAGGATCTGGAAAAATCGCGCCGGGCACAGCGGCGAGCGAAACAGGCGCCACGCTATGCGGGCACTTGTCGCGAGCTCGATGAAAAAGACCTAGCCGAACATTTGCTCGCCGGTCGGCGGCCGACCCTGCGCTATCGGGTCGCCGATGAAGGGGTCGTCGAATTTACCGACCTGGCGAAAGGGCCGCAAAAATTCGAGTTGGCGGATATTGGCGATTTCATTATCCGCCGCTCGGATGGTACGCCGGCATTTTTTTTCAGTAACGCGCTGGATGACTCGCTGATGGGGGTCACCCACGTGTTGCGCGGCGACGATCACCTGGCCAATACACCGCGGCAGATCGTATTGCTGCGTTCACTGGGCCTGGATATACCCGCGTACGGGCATTTGTCGCTGATCGTCGGCGATGACGGCAAGCCGCTCTCGAAACGCAAGGGCGCCGCCGGTCTCAAAGACCTCAGGGAGCAGGGTTACCTGCCGGCCGCTCTGAACAATCACCTGTTTCGACTCGGCCATGCCAGCGACAGCGGCGAGTTGATGTCCCTGGCTGAAATGAGCGCACATTTCGATTGCGCACACCTGGGACGGGCGCCGGCCCGCCACGACCCGGTGCAGCTCGACCACTGGCAGAAGCTGGCGGTGATGAAACTCAGCGATGCGGAAGTCAAGACCTGGCTGGGGGCCGGCGCCAACGGTGATTATCTCGATGGCGCGGTGCCAGCCGACAAGGAGGAAGATTTTATCGCCCTGGTGCGCGAAAACCTGCGGCGGCCGGCGGAGGGCGCCGGCTGGGCGAAAATACTGTTCCTCGATGAGCCTGTGACCGGGGGAACGATGGTCGACGGGCTCAGCGGCATCGAAGCCAGTTTCTTCGAGACCGCGATTGCCCTGTGGGCGGAAGGGCACGATAGTTTTCGCGATTTTTCCGGCCAGCTCGGCGAGAAAACCGGCGACCAGGGCAAAAAGCTGTTCCAGCCTTTGCGCCTGGCGCTGACCGGCGAGCTGCGCGGTCCTGAACTCGAGAAAATCGCCGCGCTGATGGGCAAAGACCGCGTGGAACGGAGACTCCGCGAGGCTGGGAAAAGATGCTGAGAATACACAACAGCTTCACGGGCAAAAAAGAGGAATTTGCACCGATTGAGAAGGGCAAGGTGCGCATGTACGTGTGCGGCATCACCGTTTACGACTACCTGCACTTAGGTCACGTGCGTATGCTGCTGGTGTTCGACATGGTTACCCGCTGGCTGCGCGCCAGCGGCTATCAGCTCACCTATGTCCGCAACATCACCGACATCGACGACAAGATCATCGCCCGAGCCAACGAAAACGACGAGGACATCGATGCGCTGACCGCAAGGTTCATCGAGGCGATGAACGAAGACTGCGCCACGCTCGATATCCTGCCGCCGACCCATGAGCCGCGAGCGACCGAAACCATGGACGCGATCATCGCGATGATCGAGGCGCTGGAAGAACGCGGTTACGCCTACCGCGGCGACAACGGGGATGTTTATTACGCGGTGGCGAAATTCGACGGCTATGGCGCCTTGTCCGGCAGGAACCCGGCCGACCTGCGGGCCGGCGCGCGCGTCGAACCCAATGAGCACAAACGCGACCTGCTGGATTTCGTGCTGTGGAAAGCGGCCAAGCCGGGTGAGCCGTCGTGGCCGTCACCGTGGGGCGATGGCCGGCCCGGCTGGCACATCGAGTGTTCGGCGATGGCGACGAAAGTCCTCGGCAATGTCTTCGATATCCACGGCGGCGGTATGGACCTGAAATTCCCGCATCATGAGAACGAGATCGCCCAGTCTTGTGCGGCCACCGGCAAAGGCTTTGCCCGGTTGTGGATGCACAATGGCTTCGTACGCATCGACGAGAAAAAAATGTCCAAGTCGCTGGGCAACTTTTTCACGTTGCGGGAGATTTTGAAAAGTTACCACGCCGACGAGATTCGCTATTTCCTGTTGGGTCCGCATTATCGCCAGCCGGTGAATTACAGCGGCAAGGAACTGGATGCGGCGCGCGCGGCGCTCGGGGGTTTTTATTCGGCATTGGCAAAGGTCGATCTGCAGGAATCCGACAGCGAGGCAGTGTTCGAGCAAAATTATGCGCAGCGTTTCGCCGATTCGATGAACGATGATTTCAATACTCCTGGCGCGCTGGCGGTGCTCGCCGATCTGAAACACGATCTGAACCGCAGCCTCAAGTCCGGCGATCAAGCCACGGCGAATACGCTGGGTCAGGAATTGGTCCGGCTGGGAGGGATACTCGGCCTGCTGGGCGAGGACCCGCAGGCGTGGCTGCGACGGTCGGCGCCAGGTGCGAAGACCGGCGAGGAGCTGGCCGATGCCGAGATCGAATCGCTGATCGCAAAACGCCGGCAGGCACGCGCCGACAAAGATTTTCCCGAGTCCGACCGGATCCGCGACTTGCTCGCCAAAGCCGGCGTGCAACTCGAAGACGGCCCCACCGAAACAACCTGGCGCCGAATGTAAGAGGGCCTTCAGGCCCAAAGCGGTTTCCGCCAACGCCGGCGATTGATGTAGGAGGGCCCGAACCGAAAAAACAACCCTGCAACCGCGCCGATTTCAGCGCATTTTCCCACAAAATGGCCGGATATTAATTCTTATCCGGCCATAGTTGCACTATAATAGCCGGGTAAATCGACAATACCCCCATTTTATGGCCAGGAACGCCCTCCGCAAATTCGTCTTCTCTGTGCTGAAAAACAGCTCGGCGCCACTCTCTCTGGCTGAGATTTCGCACAGGATCAATGGGGAAGCGCCACCGCGAACGCTGCGCCGCTGGTTGTCCGATTCGGCCATAAAAGGCGCAATCGAACGCATTGGCACTGGCCGCGCGACCCGATATCGATACCTGGTGCGAGCCGAGGATGCCGCCCGCCCGGCCTCCGAATCACTGGGCTTTCTGAATGGCTTGGATAATGACTTGAAGACGGAGTTGCTTGCACAGTTACGGGATCTTTGGACACACACATCGACTGCCCTCGAGGGCAATACCTTAACGCTGGGCGATACCCACTTTATTCTGCAAGAAGGGCTGACCATTTCGGGCAAGCCGCTCAAAGATCACCAGGAGGTGATCGGCCATGCCAGGGCCATCGAATTACTTTACCTTTGTTTGCGGGAACCGCTCACCGAAGCCATCGTTTTTGCGCTGCACCAGGCGGTGCAAACGGAGCAGGCGACAGACACACAAAATCCGAATGGCGCCTGGAAAGTCGAGCCAAACGGGACCTACATGATCGGACCCGATGGCAGTCAATTTTTTATCGAATATGCGATGCCGTTTTATGTTCCGGCGTTGATGACAGAAATCATCGACTACATCAATGGCGTGGATCTCGCCAATGTGACAGCGGCTACGGCGCACAGGGACTACGCCAGAATTCATATGGGCATCGTACACATACATCCCTTTTGGGATGGCAATGGTCGAATTGCGCGATTGCTGGCAAATATTCCTTTGCTGAGGGCAGGGCTGCCTCCTCTTACGATCCCGCAGGATGAAAGGCGTACCTACATGCAGATTCTGGCCAACTATCAAATTGCGATTGGACAACTGAATGGTGCAACTGGCGTTTGGCCGGATCCATCGCGGTTGATGGATTTCAGTCAATTTTGTGCGTCTTGCTACGCACCTGCTGAAAAACTGGTCGCCGCCGCATATGAGGTGCAGCGCAGGCGAGATCGACTAATAAAGGTGTAGGAGGGCCTTCAGGCCCGATGAGTACGGAGGGGGCCAATCGGGCCTGAAGGCCCTCCTACAACATGCCAAAACCAAAAAATCAATCCCGCATTTGTGCGGATTTCAATGTATTTTCCAGCAGGATAGCCACCGTCATCGGCCCGACGCCGCCGGGTACCGGCGTAATCCACGCCGCTCTCTTGCTGGCTTCGGCAAAACCCACATCGCCGACCAGCTTGCCGTCGTCCGTCCGGTTGATGCCGACATCGACGACCACCGCACCATCGGCAATCCACTCGCCCGGGATCAGCCCGGGTTTGCCGATCGCGACGACGAGGATTTCAGCTTGTTCGACCTGTGCGCGCAGGTCCCTGGTGAAACTGTGACAAATGGTGACGGTGGCGTTGGCCAGCAGCAGCTCCAGCGCGATCGGCCGGCCCACGATATTCGACCGGCCGACCACGACCGCATCCTTGCCGCGAATTTCGATCCCGTTGGCTGCCAGCAAACGCATGATGCCCAGTGCGGTGCAAGGGCGCAGCTGTGGCGCGCCTTGCGCAAGCAAGCCCATGTTTATGGAGTGAAAACCATCGACGTCCTTGAGCGGGCCGATCGCCTCGGTGATGGCATTTTCGTCGATCTGCTCAGGCAGTGGGAGCTGCACCAGGATGCCGTCTATTTCCTCGTCCCGGTTGAGTTGGTCGATCAACTCCAACAGTCGTGCCTGCGAAGTATCCGCCGGCAGGTCATACGCTTTCGAGAGAATTCCCGCTTCCTCGCAGGCCTTGCGTTTCTTGCCGACATAGATTCCCGACGCCGGATCGTCACCAACCAGGACGACCGCCAGGCCGGGTCGTCTCAGTCCGCGGGCGAGACGCTCGTCTACTGCCAGGCGCACCTTTTCCTTGACCTGGGCCGCGAGGGTTTTGCCGTCCAGCATTCTAGCTGTCATTTTCGAATTCTGCCTTCCGTGGAAGGCGCGAATTATACACAGTTGCCGGTTTCACAAATGAAAATTCACACTGAACCGCAACATTGGTTATGCTGGGAAATAGCTTAACAGCGGACCTGGGCTGACGTATGATGCGTCCCCCTAAATCAGGGACCTGATGTCTGCTGCAGGCAGGAAATCGCGGGGCATAGCGCAGCTTGGTAGCGCGTCTGCTTTGGGAGCAGAAGGTCGGGGGTTCGAATCCCTCTGCCCCGACCAATTTTCCGGGCTGAATGCCGCATCGGCGCCCGTAGCTCAACCGGATAGAGCATCGGCCTTCTAAGCCGAGGGTTGCAGGTTCGAGTCCTGCCGGGCGCGCCATATTTTTAGACAACTTGCGTGGTTTCGCAAAATCAGCGATCTGCCATGCT
>BFAU01000098.1 GCA_008975185.1 bacterium MnTg04
CACTGGCAAACGACCGATCACCGGGAACAATGTTTCCCATGCCAAAAACCGCAACAAGCGCCGGTTTTTGCCGAATTTGCACAAGCACCGCTTCTGGCTGGAAAGCGAGAAACGCTTTGTGCGGCTGAAAGTGTCGGCCAAGGGGATGCGAATCATCGATAAATTCGGCATCGAAAAGGTTATCGGCGATCTGCGTGCACGCGGTGAGAAAGTCTGAGCCCGGCCCGGCTCGTTGCAGTCGCCAGCGGATGAGGAATTAATCATGAGAGACAAAATCAGGCTGGTGTCGTCCGCTGGAACCGGACATTTCTACACCACGACCAAGAACAAGCGCCTGCACCCGGAAAAGGTCGAGATCAAGAAATACGACCCCACGATCCGCAAGCACGTGATCTACAAGGAAGCCAAGATCAAATAAGTATTGATTAGGAAGAGCGGATACAAAAAAGAACCCGCCTGTTGGCGGGTTTTTTTGTAATTCGAGGGCTTTTTTGTCAGATCGCCAGGGCTGGTTGGAGGCGATAGCTTTTCAGTACTTCGGCGAATTCCTGCAACGCACGGATGCCGCTGGCTTCCGCTTCCGCGATCCAGTCGTGCAACTGGGTGAGCAGTTTCTCGTTGCTGACATCGGTCGCGCCGGTCCAAAGATCACGCAGCCGTTCGCGAAACTCAACGACGGTTTTCAGTGCGTGATTGTTTTCCAGGATCTCATGCAGGCGGGCGTGGGCTTTCTCATCCAGCAACGTCGGTCGCCGAATCAGTAATTTGCGCGCCCGCCGCAACAAACCGTCGCCCGCGTCCGCGCCGCGTAACTCCTTGTGGAATACCGGCAGCGTCACTGTTTTCGTGTAATTTCGCAGCACATGCATGCGGTTGACGATAATCGCGCGCAGGGCGTCAAGATCAGCCACAGGCTCGTCCGCGAACATCGGCGCCGGCGCTACGCGGCGGACCTTGGCCAGACCCAGGAATTTCATGATACTGATGAACCCCCAGCCGATATCGAATTCCCATGGACGGACCGAAAATTTCGCCGAACTCGGGAAAGCGTGGTGATTGTTGTGCAACTCTTCGCCGCCAACGAAGATCGCGAGCGGAGTGATGTTGGTCGAAGCGTCATCGCATTCGAAATTGCGATAGCCATAGTAGTGACCGATGCCATTAATGACGCCGGCGGCAAACAGCGGCATGGAAATCATCTGGAAGGCGATAATGATGATGCCCGGAACACCGAACAACAACAGGTCCAGCAGCACCATGATAATTATCCCGCCATAGGGCACGCGTTCGTAAACATTGCGCTCGACCCAGTCGTCGGGGCAACCGCGGCCGTATTTCTCCAGCGTTTCCGGGTTACTGGCCTGCACCTTGTATAACTCGGCGCCTTCCAGCAGGACTTTTTTCAGGCCAACCATCTGCGGGCTGTGCGGGTCTTCCTCGGTCTCGCAACGTGCGTGGTGTTTGCGATGAACGGCGACCCACTGGCGAGTCAGCATGCCCGATGTCATCCAGATCCAAAGGCGGAAAAACTGGCGCAACCACGGATGCAGGTCCAGCGCGCGGTGCGTCGCGTCCCGGTGCAGATAAACCGTAACCGCGAAAATGCTGACTTGAAACATGATCAACGCGGCTATCACATAGCCCCAGAAATCGAGATTGAGAATGCCGTATAGATATTCCATCAAATCGTTGTCCTGTCGGCGCAAACGCGCGCACTATAGCTTATGACACCTCCTGGTTAAAGGAATCACATCATACTATTGCGGCACAGCATCGCAAATACCAGCATGGCGGCGTCAAACAAATGATTTAAAAGGATTTTTATGCCGGAACTACCCGAGGTAGAGACCGCTCGGCGGGGCATAGAGCCACACCTGCGTGGCCAGCGCATCGTCCGCGTAGACCTGCGCCAGACCCGCCTCCGCTTCCCGGTAACCCGTGGGCTCGTGGATTCGCTGACCGGCGCCACGATCATCGAAGTCGGTCGCCGCGGCAAATATCTGCTGGTCCGGACCGATCGCGGCACCCTGCTTATCCACCTGGGCATGTCCGGCAGCCTGCGAATCCTGACCGGGTCCGAGGCGGCGGGTTGCCATGATCATTGGGATATCTGGCTGGAAAATGGCCACGGGCTGCGCTTCACCGACCCGCGTCGTTTCGGCAGCCTGCTCTGGACCACTTCGGACCCACTGAAACACCGTTTGCTAAAACACCTGGGCCCCGAACCGTTGACCGAGGATTTTAACGGCGCTTACCTGTATGCGCTTGCGCACCGCCGCAAGACTCCGATCAAACCACTGATCATGGATGGGCGGGTGGTGGTCGGTATCGGCAATATTTATGCCAGCGAAGCGCTTTTCGCAGCCGGGATCCGGCCTACCCGGCAGTCGGGTCGCATCAGCCTCGAGCGTATGGAATTGCTGGTTGGCGAGGTCAAGGAGGTGCTGTGCAGGGCGATCAGGGCCGGTGGCACCACACTGCGCGATTTCACGGACAGCGAGGGATCGCCGGGGTATTTTGCGCAGGAATTATCCGTTTACGACCGGGCGGGCCAGCCTTGTCCGCGGTGCTCCGCACCGGTTCGCAAGAAGGTTCTTGGCCAGAGGGCATCCTATTACTGCGTGGATTGCCAACGCTAGGGCTATGGCAATGCTGCGGGTTCCGCCATCAGCTTGCGATATTTTTCCAGCAGCTGTTCGCGGTCTTCCTGGTGGTCCGGATCCAGCGGTATGCAATCCACCGGACACACTTCGACACACTGAGGCTCGTCAAAATGACCGACGCACTCGGTGCATCGCGCCGGGTCGATGTGATAGATCTCCGGCCCCATATAGATCGCCTCGTTTGGGCATTCCGGCTCGCAAACATCGCAGTTGATGCACTCGTGAGTAATTTTCAGCGACATGATAAGGGTACTCAGGGCTTCTTCAGGTCCGACAGCGCCTGGCTGACCGCGGCCGGAACAAATTCGGATACGTTGCCGCCGAGCTGCGCGATCTCCCGGACCAGGCTGGAAGATACGAAAGTATATTGCTCGGTCGGGGTCAGGAAAACCGTTTCGACATCCTCGGCCAGCCGGCGGTTCATGCTGGCAAGCTGAAACTCGAATTCAAAATCGGAGACTGCGCGTAAGCCGCGGATAATCACGCCCAGGTCGTGTTGCCGTGCGAACTCGACAGTCAACCCCTGGTAGGCAATCACTTCGACATTATCGAGATCGGCCAGCGCTTCACCGGCCAGCGCGACCCTTTGTTCGATATCGAACAAGGTATCCTTGCCGGGGCTGGCCGCCACGGCGACGACGATCCGGTCATACAGGCGCGCGGCCCTTCGTACCAGGTCGCAGTGGCCGTTGGTGAAGGGATCGAAGGTCCCCGGATACATCGCGTTCATATGTCTGCCTTCAGTCCGGCGGTGGTTGCCGCCGAAACAGATAATAACCGACCTGGCCGGCCTTGCTCTCCCGCCAAAGCATCCACCCAGGTGGAATACCCGATAGCAGTTCGCGAGCCGGGTTTTCAGCATAGACAAAGGCATCTTTGCCGAGCCAGCCATTGGCTTCAAGTTCCTGCATCGCTGGGGCCAGCAACGTACTTTGGTAGGGCGGGTCTAGAAAAACGATATCGAACTTTCGAACCGGCCCTTGCAGGTATGCCAGCGCGTCACCGCAGACAACCTCCGCTTCGGCCCCGAGTACATCGAGCTGATCCCGGAGGTGGGATGATGCCCTGCGGTTTTTTTCCACAAAAACCACTTTCGCAGCGCCTCGCGACAAAGCCTCGATGCCAAGCGCGCCGCTGCCGGCGAACAAATCCAGGCAGACGGCGTTTCTGACCGTTTTCGCGAGCCAGTTGAACAAGGTCTCACGGACCCGGTCCGGTGTCGGCCTCACGCTTGCAGCATCGGCGATGGCCATTTTTCTGCCGCGCCAGCGACCGCCGATGATGCGATATTTGCCCGGGAGTCTTGAGTTGCTATGATGCACTGCAATATCCGCCCTCGATTCCGACTGCCAGCCACCGCCTGCAGCCGGGTTCAGCACCTGCTGTTCCTTGCGTTTTACAAGATAACAAGCGTAATCTTAGCAGCACAAATAAGCCCGCCAGGGTTAATTAAAACAATAGCTATACCTCAGGAGCTCAGGCATGAATCCACGTATCGCCGCGGTACTTTTCACCGCCAGTCTTTTTTTAGCGGGTTGTTTCTCGGACGCGGACAAAAAAGAAATAGTCGGCAGCTTGGCGCCGGCCCCACCGCCGGGTGGAACGGCGCCGCCACCGCCGGCGACTGGATTCAGGGCGTTTTACGTGCTGGCCGCCGGTGCGTTGCCATACCCGAACTCGCTGTTTTTCAACGGCAGCACAGATGGCACGATGAATCTGCCGTTGCTCGCCACATCGCCGCTGAATGGAACGCTAAACACGCTGGACGGTTTTTCGACCACCCAGTATTTCAACCAGAATTTCAGCGCGCCCATCGATCCCGCATCCATCATCGGCGGCGTTACGGTCAATGTGCTTGAAGTGGTTGAGGACCTGGCCACGACGGCTACCGTTGGCGTGGTCGGTGTCCTGATTCCGGGCGCCGACTATAGCGTCGGCCTGGCGCCGGATATCGACGCCGGCGGGACGACCTTGCAGGTCAGGCCTTTAACGCCACTCAATCCATCGAGCTCTTACCTGGTGTTGATGACCAATGGCATTACCGACACCTTTGGCAACCCCGCCACAGCGGATACCGACTATGCGGGTCTTCGTGACGCGGCGCTTGCCGGTATTACCCTGCCCGACCCCACGCAGGACGGCCTCAAACAATTGATCGGCGCCCGTCTGCAGATTGCGGGCGCAATAGGCATGAACCCGGCGGCAATCATCTCGAGCGCAAATTTCCGCACGCAGTCGATCGGCAACGTCATGGCTGCGGCTGTGGCACAGACCGTTGCGCAGGGCGCCGTGGTCGGGCCATTCCCGGGTGCGCCGGTGGGCTGTCCGTTCGAACCTTTAAACACGGCCTGCGTGCTGCCGCCGAGCGCGATGCCGAGCGGTAATGCCGATATCTATGTCGGCCAGCTGTTTGTCGATTATTACTCCGACACGCCGGCAACCGGCGACCCGGTCACCTCGTTCTGGACCGGCGCGCCGTTCACCCTGGACCCGACGGCCGCGCCGACCAATTTTGTCCATCGCTTCAACCCGGCTCCGGTCGCGACGACCACGCTCGGTATTCCGCTGTTCATGACCGTACCTAACGCCGCCTCGGCCTGGATGCAGGCGGTCGGCGCGCCGCCTGTCGGCGGCTGGCCGGTGATTATTTTTGCGCATGGCATAACCCGCAACCGCACCGATATGCTGGCGCTGGCCGAACCGTTTGCCGATGCCGGTTTCGTGGTCGTGGCGATCGATCATCCGTTGCACGGGCTGACTGAGCCGAACCCGTTGGTCGATCCCACCGGAATATTCTTCCAGGCGGGTGCCGAGCGTACTTTTGACCTCGATGTCATCGACAACGCGACTTTCGCCCCTGGTCCTGACGGGCTGATCGACACATCGGGGTTCCATGCATTTCTCAACCTGGGCAACCCGCTGACCATCCGCGACGCCTGGCGCCAGGGCGCGGTCGACCTGATCGCGCTGGCCCGCACGATCGGCATCATCGATGTCGATGGCAACGGCAGCCCCAACGATGCGGCGGACCTCGATGGCAACCGGGTGCATTATGTCGGCCAGTCGCTGGGCAGCATCATCGGTATCAATACGCTGACCCACC
>BFAU01000099.1 GCA_008975185.1 bacterium MnTg04
GAATACCTGGACGAACGGCCGATTTTCGACCTGCACAACGTCGAAGACGAAATCCAGCGAGCCCTGGCCCGGACCGTATCGTTGAAATCCGGCGGTTACCTGGTGATCGATCAGACCGAGGCGATGACGACGATCGACGTCAACACCGGCGGCTATGTCGGTCATCGAAATCTCGAGGAGACGATCTTCCGTACCAATCTCGAAGCCACGGTTGCGATCGCCCGGCAACTGCGGCTCAGAAACCTGGGCGGCATCATTATTCTCGATTTTATCGATATGGACGATCCGGGACATCGCTCGCAGGTACTGCAGGCGCTGGAGAAGTCACTGGCCAGGGACCATGCGAGAAACAATATCGGCACGATTTCCGAGCTTGGCCTGGTCGAAATGACTCGCAAAAGAATCCGGGAGAGTCTTGAACATGTGCTTTGCTACGCTTGTCCAAGTTGTGACGGGCGTGGGTTCTTAAAAACACCGGAAACGATATGTTACGAGATATTCCGGGAAATACTGCGCCGGAACCGGCAATTCGATTTTCAGGAATTGCTGGTGCTGGCGTGCCCGGAAGTCATCGAATTACTGGTCGATGAGGAATCGGCTAGCCTGGCGGAGTTGGAAGAGCTCACCGGCAAGCCGATCCGGCTGCAAAGCGAATCGTTGTATGCCCAGGACCAGTTCGACGTCGTGTTGATGTGAGGCCTTTGTTTGCGCCATGACCTTGAGACGAAAAATATTCAACTGGCTGGCCTCACTGGTGGCGATACTGGTCATCGGCCTGGCTATATTGCTTGGCGTGTTCCGGCTGGCCGCGGCCCAGCTTCCCGAATATCGCGCCGATCTCGAGGAGAAGGCCAGTATCGCCGTCGGCCTGCCGGTGCGTTTCGGATCGGTGGACGCGCGCCTGCGCCTGCATGGGCCGGAGCTGATTTTCCATGATGCGCGAGTGCTGGACCCGGACACCGGCGCGGTGCTGGTTCGCGCGCGCAGTGGCGGCGTCACCTTCGACCTGATCGCACTGATCAGGGACAGAAAGGTCAGCGCGACCCGGGTATTTCTCGACGGCGCCAGCGTCAGGCTGGAACGGACACCCGATGGAGTGACGCGGATCCAGGGCCTGGAAACGCCGGCCGCCGGTTCCGGAGATGGCCTGAGAGCGACGGAATTCCCGGTCGGCATATTCGAACTCACGCATACCGATTTTGTCATCGAAGACCGGAAGAACGAGCTCGGGCCGTGGAGTTTCAGCGATGTCGAATTGCGGCTGCAAAATGACGGCCAGAACATCGTTATCGACGGCAAGGTCGAGCTGCCTGACGACTTCGGTGAGTCTCTTTCCTTGCATGTGGAGCTCAAAGATATCGCTGCCGGGCAGGATATCCAGCGGTGGCAGGCGCATGTGCATGCGACCCGGCTAAACCTTGCGAAGCTGTCGGAACTGACGCCGGAGCGCTACCGGGTGGTCGAGGAAGGCAGCGGTGACATAAGTTTGCATGTATTTGTGGAGGGCGGCCGGTTGCAGCATGCCAGCGTCCGGCTCGACCTTGCCGAAGCCAGGATATTTCTGGCGCCGCAGTCGGTGGCATCGATTGCCTACGAAACGATAGACGGCCGGCTCGAGCTGGACAGGCTTGGCAATGGCTGGTCGGCCACCGCCAGAGGGTTTCGACTTGAGCAGGCAGGCAGGCGTTGGGAAAAGAGTGATGTTCAGCTCGATTACCTGGACCTGCCGGCGGTGGAATCCGGCGATGAGCCGGCTGCGGCGGGCCATGAAATCAACCTTAGCGCCAGTTTCGTCGGCATCGAGGAACTCGCGGTGCTGGCGGGCTGGCTTCCCGACATGGAGATCAAGGATCGGCTGTTGGCGGTTCGGCCCGAAGGGCGCTTGCGCAACCTGTCGTTGAACTACAGCGATCGCGGTGAGGGAGTGGGTGAATACCGGTTCAGCACGGAATTTGAAGGGTTGGCGATGTCCGCGCAGCGCGGCCTGCCGGGGGTGCGCGGTCTGTCGGGAAAGCTGACCGCCGAAACCAGTGGCGGGACAATCAGCCTGGACAGTCGGCGGCTGGAGCTGGACGCTCCGTGGCTGTTTCGCGCTCCGCTGCCGTTCGATTCCGTCACTGGCGAGCTGGAGTGGCAGCGGCAGACGGGGAGTCTGCGGGTTTTGGCAAGGGATCTGACGATGCGGCATCAGGCCATGGAAGTGGTTAGCGATGCGAGTATCGATTGGCCGGAAAGCGGTGAGCCGCAGATTCAGTTGACCACACGGATCAGCGATCTGCATGTGTCATATATTCCGGGGTTACTGCCGACCGGCGCCATGAGCGAGAACCTTGTGCACTGGTTGGACAGCGCATTGCTGGATGGGTCCATCCCCGAGGCAAAACTGGTAATCGACGGGCCACTGCAAAAGATTCCTTTTCGGAATGGCGAGGGTATTTTTAGCGCGGAGTTTCCGCTGCGGGATCTCAAACTTCAATATGGCGATGACTGGCCTGTCGTTAGC
This sequence comes from bacterium MnTg04, assembly GCA_008975185.1. GTDB lineage: Bacteria > Pseudomonadota > Gammaproteobacteria > Steroidobacterales > MnTg04 > MnTg04. The sequence continues at coordinate 2,504 of BFAU01000099.1, forward strand.
GGCCTCAATTTGCAGGCCAGCTTTTCCGGATCCAGCTTCAGCGCACATGGTGAAGGCGGTCAGGTATTGGGAACTCATGTGCGGGCAATAACAGCGGGGATCGAGGACCTGTCCCTGCCGGTACTCGATCTGCAGGGGCAAATCGGGGGAAGGATGGAAGACACCTGGCAGTTTGTCTTGCAAAGCCCCCTGGCGGATTTGCTGGGCGAACCGGTGGAGCTGTTTACCGTGTCCGGTCAGAACGAGATCGATCTGGAGTTGCAGCTCAACCTGCGAGATGTTTCCGACCTGGCAGTCGGGCTGGGGATCGAAATCAGTAACGGCACGCTGGATATCGATGGTTTGGAACCGGGGTTTTCTCAAATCAACGGCAGCCTGCGCATAGACGATAAGCTGATCACCGCCGATCGGCTGGATGCGCGCTTCCTGGATTACCCGGTACAGATCCGCATCGAGCCTCAGCTGACGCCTAGCAGAACGCTGGCGGTGATCAGCATGGACGGACATATGGACGGCGATGATTTTGCCCGTCTCGGCGTGCCGCTGGCATCCCTGGCAAGCGGCACGGCGGCCTATCGCGCCAACGCGACCGTGGCGACCAGCGGCGGCGGCAATTTTCTCCTGCGGGTCGAAAGCGATCTCGAAGGCATGATCCTGGATTGGCCTGAACCGCTGAAAAAAACCGCGGCGAGCCGGTCGCTGCTGGTCTACCTGGAATTGCTGCCCGACAGCGTGATGGACCTGATGATCGAGTACGAGCCGGGCATCAGCGCCGCCTTGCGGCTGACCCACGAGCCCGATGAGCCCTGGCGAATACTGACCGGGATGGTGACTACCGATGGCGGGGCCACCTTGCCCGATAAACCGGGGCTGCTGGTCCGCGGATACCTGCCCCGCGCCGACCTGGGTGAATGGCTGAGCCTGAACGACCCGGACGGCGGCGAGCCCGGGGTCGAATTGCATACCATCGTGCGCGAGATCGACGTTTCGATCGGGCATGGCCGCGCAATCGGCTTTGAGTTCGGAGCGCTGGGGCTGAATATGCGGCGCTCCGAAGACCAGTGGTTACTCGCGGTCACGGGCGAAGCGATAGAGGGGACGATGGAGATTCCGTACCGGCTGAATGAAGCGAACGTAACGGCCGATATGCAGCGGGTCTGGCTGACGGAAAAAATCGGCGCCGAGGATGGAAGTAATCGCCACCTGGTCGATCCGAGGAATATTCCCGGGGCGGATATCGTCGTGGCCGACTTCAGGCTCACCGACATGCGGCTTGGGAAAGCAATGGCCAACGCCAGGCGAAGCATCGGTGGAATCGTCGTCGAACACCTGGAGTTTGAAACGAAAGCGATGCAGGGGACAGGCAACGCGAGCTGGTTGTATCTTGAAAGTGGCGAGGAGACGCAGCTGGACCTGGTCCTGGTATCGAATGATCTTAGCGCCGCCTTGGAAGATCTGAATATGATGCGGTCGCTGCGCGCCAAAAAGGGCGACGTCAGTCTGCAGGTTTACTGGCCGGGCGCCCCCAACGATGATTTCCTGCCGGTGATATCCGGCAATATCAGCATGGATTTCCGCAACGGAGAACTCCGGGATTTAGAGCCGGGCGCCGGCAAGTTGCTGGGTTTGTTAAGTATCACGGCGTTGCCGCGGCGTCTCGCCCTGGATTTCAGCGACATATTCGCGGCGGGGTTGTCCTTCGACCGGCTCAGCGGGGATTACGTGCTGCGAGACGGCGATGCCTTTACCAACAACCTGACCCTGGATGGCCCAACCGCAAAGGCGGTCCTGGTGGGGCGAACCGGCCTGGCAGCGCGGGATTACGACCAGACCGCCGTGGTTACCGCCAGCCTCGGCAATACCTTGCCGGTGGCCGGGGCGCTCGCCGGTGGACCGGCGGTCGGCGCCGCCGTCTGGTTGTTATCGAAAATGTTCCAGAAACCGCTGGACGACCTGTCCCAAGGCTATTACCGGATAACCGGTAGCTGGGACGACCCGCTGATCGAACCGGTGAACGCGGAAACCGAAGTCGCGAACGCATCCGCCAGCGAAAGCGGTTGAAACCCATGGCAAACGCAGGTGAGCAAAATAGCGCTGATCCAGCTGCGCAGCGGCGCCAAAGCTGCCGCTAATCTCCAGGATGCGGCGGCATTCATTACGCAGGCGGCAAGGCCGTTTGCGTGGATACGCCGGTTGGCCGGCTCGGTCTGGCAGTTTGCTATGATATTCGCTTGCCGGCGCTGTTCATGCAGTTGCTGGATCAGGGTATGGAAGTCCTGGCCCTGCCAGCTGCTTTTACTGCGGGAACCGGGAAGGCGCACTGGGAAATACTGCTACGGGCACGTGCGATAGAGAGCCTGTGTTATGTTACTGCGGCTGCGCAGGGCGGCCGCCATGAGAACGGACGGGAATCCTGGGGCACAGCATGCTGGTAGACTCCTGGGGCGCCATTAAAGGTGAGATGGACAAGGAACCCGGGGTCTTGATTGCTGCAATAAACATCGGCGAACTCGAAAGGGTTCGGCAACGATTTCCGGTGCTGACCCAACAAAGGCTGGACCAAAAGTACAGATGAGCGACAAGTCATTACAAATAGCGCGCGAGCGAATCCTGACCCCGTCGGGTCTGGAAGACGATCACCTGATCGGCTTGCTGGCCAGGCTCAGCGGTCCCGACATCGATTACTGCGATCTGTATTTCCAGCAATCGCGACACGAATCCTGGGTATTGGAAGACGGTATCGTCAAAGAGGGCACGCAGAGTATCGACCAGGGTGTCGGCGTGCGTGCGATCAGCGGCGAAAAAACCGGTTTCGCCTATTCCGACGAAATCCTGTTACCGGCGCTCACCCGGGCCTCTGATGCGGCGAGAGCGATTGCCAGGTCGGGCGGGTCGGGGCAGGTCCAGGCATGGCAAAGCAGCGGCAAGCAGCAGCTCTACCAGCCGATGGACCCGATCGATTCTCTCGAGGACAAGGAGAAGGTCGCCTTTCTGGAAGCGATAGACCGGACCACCAGGGCTATCGACCACAGGGTGCAGCAGGTCATTGCCAGTATTTCCGGTTTGCACGAGGTGGTGCTGGTCGTCGGCAGCGATGGCACCTTGAGCGCCGACGTAAGGCCGCTGGTGCGGCTGAATATCTCGGTCATCCTGGAACAGGACGGGCAAAGAGAACAGGGCTTTGGCGGGATTGGCGGGCGTTACGATTACCGGCAATTATTCGCCGATGGCGGGCCGGAGACCCTTGCGCAGGAGGTGGTCAGTCAGGCCAGTATGAATCTCGAGGCAAAACCCGCTCCCGCAGGCACCATGACTGTCGTGCTCGGCCCAGGCTGGCCGGGTGTCTTGTTGCATGAAGCGATAGGCCACGGGCTGGAAGGCGATTTCAACCGCAAGGGCACCTCCGCTTTTTCCGGCCGTATCGGCGAGCGGGTCGCCAGCGAATTATGCACAGTTGTCGATGATGGCACTTTGGCCGGACGCCGGGGCTCGCTGAACATGGATGACGAGGGCACCCCGACACAGCGTAATACGCTCATCGAAAACGGCGTCCTGGTTGGGTATCTGCAGGACAAACTCAATGCTCGCCTGATGGGCCAGAAATCGACCGGCAACGGCCGCCGTGAATCGTACGCCCACATTCCGTTGCCCAGGATGACCAACACTTTCATGTTGCCGGGCCCGCACGAGCATGAGGAAATCATCGCATCGGTCGAAAAGGGTATTTATGCGTCAAACTTTGCCGGCGGCCAGGTCGATATCACATCCGGAAAGTTCGTGTTTAGCGCGAACGAAGCCTGGTTGATCGAAAAAGGGCGCAGGACAACCCCGATCAAGGGGGCGACGCTGATTGGCAACGGCCCCGATGTGTTGACCCGCGTCAGCATGGTCGGCAACGACCTGAAACTCGATGGCGGGGTCGGGGTTTGCGGCAAGGACGGGCAATCGATCCCGGTTGGCGTCGGCCAGCCGACATTGCGCATCGATGGTCTTACCGTTGGCGGTACCGGTTGAGCTTCCAGCTTATGTAAACAGGCGCCCGGTTTTGCTTTTTGCCACTGTGCCTGAGTTCGGCAGACTGCTAGGATAAAAGGGCAACGGAGACGGACTGTGTGGTTGACTAAGCCGGTTTACGAAATCCTGCCCTACTTTTATATGGCCGCTGGCGTCGTGTCGCTGGTGGCGTCCGCCTATATCAATTATTGGTATTGGCCGACGATCGGACTGGTTGTGGGTCTCGCCTGCCTGATTGCGGGCATGGTGGTCTGGCTCAAGCGCAAGGATTACCGTCGCAACGAAGAAGAATACGGCGGCGACTCGCGCAAACTCGACGAATCCTAGCCCGGCAGGCTCCTGACTATTTTCCCCGGCGCTCTTTGTAATAAGTGATCGTATGCTGGCCGAGGCCGATAATGTCCCCGGATGCCAGTTTGTACCGTTTGATTTTGCGCTTGCCGATAAACAGTCCGTTGGTGCTGTTGAGATCTTCGATCAGCGACTTGCCATCTGCGCCGGTAATGATCTGCGCGTGGTGGCCGGAGACGAACTTGCTGTCGATCTGTAAATCGTTACTGGTGGCGCGACCGATCAGCAGCTTGCCCATAGACAGCGGAAATTCGTTGGTGGTCCGGCCCTTGTACGCGATCGAAAGAACGCCAAACCGCTTTGCATCGGGCAGGCCCAGCGGTGGAACCAAGACCGAATGCACATTGGTCTCCGCGGTGGCTTCCTGCCATTGCAACTCCCTGGCCGCTGCCTCGACGGCATCTTCGTTCACCGTATCCTGACCCTGCGACCCGGCGCCGATCATCGCGGTATCGCACAGCGTATTGATAAGCCGCGGGATGCCGCCGCTGTATCGGTACACGCCAGCCAATGCCGCGTCGGTGAATATTTCCGTATCTGCGGCGCCGGCGACCGCGAGACGATGCAGGATATAGGCGCGGGTTTCCTGCTTGTTCAGCGAGCCGAGATCGAGGCGCAAGCGAACCAGCCCCTGGATACCGGCCGCATCCATCGTGTCGTTGAGTTCCGAGTGGCCGCTGAGAATGATGCGCAATGCCGCGAATTTTCGTTGCTCGTCCACAAACATGCGGCCAATGTCTTTGAGTACGTTTTTGGACAGGTTTTGCGCTTCGTCGATGATGATCAGCGTTTTTTCCCCATCCGCGGCTTTCTCAGACAGGAAGTGCGCGAGCATGTCGAGCAACTGGGCTTTTCTTTTCCTGAATGGCTTGAAACCAAACTGGGCCAGGAGAAGTTGCAGAAACTGAACCGGCGACAACTGTGTCTGATTCATATTTGCCAGGCAAACTTCGTCATCGAGGCCGTTGATAAAAGCGTTGATCAGCGTGGTTTTCCCCGCGCCGATCTCGCTGGTCATGGAAACGATGCCGTTGGGGAAATCCCAGACCGATTCCATGTACGATCTGGCCCGCTCATGAAAATTGCTCAGGTAGAGAAAGTCGGGGTCGGGACTGGGTTCGAACGGCTGTTCACTCAGCTTGAAGTGTTGCAGATACATGCCAGCTTCCGATCCGGATTCCTTGCTCAGACTACAAATCGTCGCCTGGCCAAGTATAGACCAATCCGGCCCGGCGAGGGTCAGGCCGGGTCGGCGCGCGGGTCCGTGTTTCTGCCCCCTTTTTCGGTCTGCTCGGTACGAAACCGATCCAGCGACTCGCGGATATCCGGATGCTTGTTCGCCATGATGGCGGCGGCAAACAGCGCGGCATTCGCAGCGCCGGCTGTACCGATCGCCATCGTGCCGACCGGGATACCGGCGGGCATTTGCGCGATGGACAACAGCGAGTCCATGCCCTTGAGCGCCTTCGACTCCATCGGCACACCGATAACCGGTAGCGGACATTTGGCGGCGATCACGCCCGGCAGATGGGCCGCGCAGCCGGCGCC
>BFAU01000100.1 GCA_008975185.1 bacterium MnTg04
AAAGATGCGAATAGCCGGATTCCTCGGATAAATACCAGAAGGATTCGCCATCGGGCATCCAGCCATGCTCATTGTTATCCCAGTTTATCCAGGCGTCGTCGGTCAGCCGATGCTGCGGCACCAGGGCGGATTTTTCGAAATCGACGGTCGCCATCCAGCGATCCTTGTTGTCGTTGGCCGCCATTTGCAGCAAGACCTGGTTACCGTTGGCGTTCCAGCTAATCTCGAAAACCCTCAAGGTGCGTTGATCCGGCGCCTTGAGTTTTTCTTCGACCTGGTCCCTGTCGGCGCCGCGCTCTACATGCCATTCGATCGCTTCCTTGCGGATTTTTCTCAGCGGGTCTTTTTTGATCCCCGGCAATACGCCCAGGTCCAGCTTTTCGAACGACCCGTCCTGCAAATCGATCAGCAAGATATCCTGGCCGGACGGCAGGTTGCGGTTTACCCTCGATCGGATATCGCGAATCTCCGTGTAACCGCTGCTGGTTACATAGTTGGGCATTTTTCCGCTTTGCCCCGGCTCGTCTTTTTCGTTCTCGACGACCAGCATCAGGTAACGGCCGGACGGCGACAGGCTGCGCGCGACTTCACGCAGATCCGTCCCCAGGTAGATCGGCAACGGCGTGCGGCTGGCATCCGCTCGGCGCACCTCCTCCTCGTGTTTTTCCAGGGAATCGGCCAGGCGCTTGTCCTCGCGAAGCGTCTCGTAAGTCCGCATCTGCTGCTCGCGCAACACGTCAAACTCCGGATCGTCCCCGGGTTTTTTCTCCAGCCGGATTTCGGCGAGCTGACGAGTCAACCCGGTATCGAATTCGTAGGCCCGGTACGCGCCATCCCCGACCCAGGCAAGCCGGTTTCCATCGGCCATGAATACCGGTGCGCTTTCCGGGTCCACGGTCGCGGTCAGCTGCCGCGACTCCCCGGTTGGCAGGTCACGAATCCAGACATCGCCTTCGTGGATCCAAGCCACGCGGGTCCGGTCGCCATCATAAACGCGGCTGGCGTTCGAGCTCGCGGTCAGACCCCGGGCGTCGGGTTCCAGAATTTCCCCGCCATCTACCGAAACACGGTACCAGTCGCGGATTCGTTCGCCGCGACGTTTCTGACGATAGAAAACCGACTCGCCGGAATCGCTCCAATAGGCTCCTTCGGGCCGGTTGCCGATCCAGTCGGGGTCCGCCATGATCTGCTCGAGGGCGGGGCCGGCGATTGCTGCGCCGCAGACAAGCAACGCTATCGGCGTCAGCAACGCAAAACGTACTTTCATCGCTCTCTCCATCTGAGGCCGGGCAGCAGCATGATTTCAGCGGACCCGCCGCCCTGTCAAACTATCGTTGCTTCAGTGGCCGGCGATCCAGCGATCGATCTTGGCTTCGAGTACGCTCAGCGGCAGCGGGCCGTCTTCCAGCACCTGGCGGTGGAAGGCCTTGATATCGAATCGCTCACCCAGCGCCGATTCAGCGCGCGCACGCAACTCGGATATCTTGAGCTGACCGATCTTATAGGCCAGCGCCTGGCTCGGAATGGCAATATAGCGTTCGGCCTCGGCAACGGCTCTCGCCTCTTTCGTTGCCGAATTGGCATACATGTAATCCAGCACCTGCTGCCGGGTCCAGCCCCGGTAATGCAGACCGGTATCGACCACCAGGCGAATCGCCCGCCACAGCTCTGCATTGAGCGCTCCAAAATACTGGTAGGGATCCGCGTACATGCCGATTTCCTTGCCCAGTAACTCGGCGTACAGGCCCCAGCCTTCGCTATAAGCCGTGTAACCGCCAAATTTCCTGAAACGCGGCATATCCTCGATTTCCAGGGTCAGCGCGCCCTGAAAATGGTGGCCCGGAATCGCCTCGTGCAGGAACAGCGATTGCATGGCCCATTTCGGCCGCGCCTTCAGATCGTAGGCATTCGCATAAAAAACGCCGGGCCGGGAGCCATCGGGCGATGCCCTCATGTAGGAACCGCCCGAGGCAGTCTTTTCGCGAAACGGCTCGACCGCACGAATCTCGTAATCCGCCTTTGGCAGGCGATCGAAAATCTTGAGCGCCTTTGCGTGCACTTCCTCGCGCAGCGCCTTGTAGCCATCGATGAGCTGATCTCGTTCGTCAAAATAAAACTGCGGGTCGGAATTCAGGTACTCGAAAAATTCCTTGAGCGTGCCATCGAAGCCAACCTCATCCATGACCACTTGCATCGCGGCCTGGATACGCTCGACCTCGGCAAGACCAATCTCATGAATGGCTTGCGCCGACAGATCGGTGGTCGTCGTGGTCGCGATGAGATGCGCATACCATGCGTCGCCACCGGGCAAGTCTTTCATGCCCACGGTCTCGCGCGTGGCCGGAAGATACTCGTCGCGAACGAAGTCACGCAGCATGCCGTAAACCGGGATCAACTTGTTTGCAATCGCATCACGATACGCCGCGGTCAATGTCGTTCTTTCATCTTCGCTAAACGATTCCGGCATATTTTGAATTGGCCGGTAAAACAGGCTTTCCTCAATATCGTCAACTACCTGCGTGGCCAGTTGCGGCACGACTTTTTCCATCAGTACACGGGGCTGCACCAGCCCTTTTTTCATGCCTGCCAACATGTTGTCCCGTGCCTGGTGCATCCAGATTACGAAGCCGTCGATGCGCCCCAGGAAATCCTGGTAGTCCTTGACCGTCTTGAACGGGTGCAGGCTGGCGCCTGACCCCATTTGCGCGAAGAAATTCGGCGTGCTCCTGAACTGGTTCAACGGCAGCAGCTCTCCCGGGAATTTCTCGCCAGCCAGGTTTTCTTCCTGGTTACGCTGGAAAATCTGGAAACTGAGCAAATCCTGCCCGCCTAGCCCGCCGGAACCGATCGCCAGCAGGCGATCGAGACACTCGTGCGTCAAGGCGGATGTTTTTTCGATATGCTCTGGGCCGATACTGTTGCTGAAACGGTCGTTGTATCGATAGTCGCCAATGAAGGTCGCGTAAATCGGGTTCAATTCCATCGAGCGATCGAAACATTCCTCGTACAACTCATTGAGCCGAGCGATTTTCTCACCCGCATCCGCACCGGCCGCCTCCGGCATTCGATCCTGGTCGATACCCGTCCCGTCGCATGCGAGCAGCATCAATGCAACAAGCAGGCTGGCAAATCGAGCGATTTTCATGTGTGTCCCCCTGGCAGGCACCGGCTGGCGCCCGGATAAAGGCCGGCAGACTATCACAGGAAGCGGAGCAAGCGGCAGCAATATACGGTGGTGCGTTGG
>BFAU01000101.1 GCA_008975185.1 bacterium MnTg04
GTTCCGGACCGTCGATACGGAATCGCTGGCCGGCCGGCCGGTGATCCAGGATTTACTGGCGCTGACCCGGGCCATCCTTCACCCCGCAGACCGTGGTGCGTGGCTGGCGGTTTTGCGGGCGCCCTGGTGCGGGCTCTCGCTTGCTGACTTGTATGCGTTGATGGGCGCGGATCACCGAATGACGGTTGCCGAAGCGATGGAATCGATCGATCCGGTTGAACTGAGTGCGGATGGCAAAGTGCGGCTGCTGCGTGTTCGCGGTCCGCTGCTGCAATCGTTGGCCGAACAGGGACGCCACCGGCTCAGGGCGAGGGTGGAGAATCTCTGGGTGGCGTTGGGCGGTCCTGCCGTTCTTGGCGAGTCCGCCGATATCGAAAACGCGGACAGCTATTTTCGCCTGCTTGAGAAACACGACCTTTCCGGCGAGCCGGCGGACCTGTCCGGTATCGAAGAAAAACTGGGCGGGCTGTACGCTGCACCGGATCCCGGGGCCGATGGCCGTCTGCAGATCATGACCATCCACAAATCGAAAGGACTGGAATTCGATACCGTGATCATCCCGGGCATCGGCAAACAACCTGCCGACATGAACCGGCCGTTGTTGCGTTGGCTCAGCGTCGTAGCGGAGCAGGGCGGCGAGGAAGAACTGCTGATGGCGCCGCTGAGTGCGATCGGTGACGACAGCGATCCGTTTTTCAAGCTGCTGAAAAGGCTCGATGACCAGCGCAATCTGTATGAAACGGATCGATTGTTGTATGTCGCGTGTACCCGTGCAAAGAAGTGCCTGCACCTGCTCGGACATGCGACTGTCTCCGCCAAAAACCCGCAAGCAAGGGCAGCCGGAAAATCGCTTTTGCAACGCATGTGGCCGGTGCTGAAAGATGTTTACGACGAGCTGCCGCGGGGACCGGCCGCCGTGTCGGATGGCGTTTCACGACCCGCGCCGTTGCCGCTGATACGCCTGCCCGCCGACTGGCAGCTACCGGTCCTGCCGGTGGTTGACACGGTTTCGCCATTGCCTGAAGACAGCGGGGAAAGCGCAGTTGCGATCGAGTTTGACTGGGCCAAGGAGGCGGTGCGAATGATTGGCCTGGTAGTGCACGCCGAGCTGGAACTCATTGGCCGCGAAGGCATGGAAAAATGGAGCCGGGCCCGGGTCGGCGAAAAAAAATTACACTACAGGGCACAATTAATGGCCCTGGGGCTGCCGGCAACCGACCTGGACGATGCGACCGAGAGCGTAGAGGAATCGATTGGCAATATTCTCGACGATGAAAAGGGCCGATGGATATTGGGCGCCCATCGTGAGGCAAGTTGCGAACAGGCGTTGAGCGGATTTCTCGGTGGCGAGTTAGTCAACGTGGTTCTGGACCGGACCTTCATCGATGAGGAAGGTACGCGCTGGATCATCGATTACAAAACCAGTCGCCACGAAGGCGGCGACCTGGACGATTTCCTGGATATGCAGCAACAGCGATACGAGGGGCAACTCGAGCGTTACGCCAGGCTGATGCACAACATGGAGGCACGTCCCGTTCGCGTCGGGCTTTATTTTCCGTTGCTAAAAGGCTGGCGCGAATGGCAGCCGGATTTATAAGGAACCACTGAAACTCAGTTCGTACGCGCCATTTTCGCGTGGCATGAAATTCAATATATTCCCCAGGCGCCGGCTTATCCGGCCGCGGGGTCTGATCAGGCCGGTGACCTGGTAGTTGCCTTTGGCGTCCAGGTCCAGTGTGCCGTCGATCTCCAGCGCACCGTCAAGATCGAAAAAATCGGCGAGCAGGTTGCCGCCGTTTTCGATTCTGAAATGGCCTTCGAAATCACCGAGGGCCAGCTTGTCGGGCACGTTCATGCTGGTATCGTGCAGGCGAATCGTTCCGGATGCATGCTCGGGCCAGTCGCCGGCCATGGCAAGCGATTCTATAGCTACGATTATTCTGGCCTGCGTCCCGAATGGCATGGCGCCGAGCCGGGTCAGCGACAATTCAAGATTGGCGTTGCTGGCGTGGATCCTGCCGTTGAGCGAAAGGCCGAACCGGCCCGACAATTGCTGACCCGGGACACCCGCTTGAAAATCGAATTCCATCCGTCCCGCCAGCAGGCCGCCTGGTTTCCAGCGCCATCTGGCCGCACCGAACCGTAGCTGATCGACGGAAAAATTTTGCGCCGCTCCATTCCACAAGGTTCCGGACAGGCCGCTCATGTCTGCCGGAGTCCCGACAAGAAACGGCTGAATGACCTGGGCAGGGATATTGACGGCCAGGAAGAAAACAAAAGCGGCAACCGCGACGCCCAGTAACTTTTTGCTTGAGCGGGTCATGTCCTGGACGAAAACGCGGCGGTCAGTTTCTTCTGAGCAGCAGGCTGGAATCGACCGTGCCGCTTTCCTGGCCGACGCGCAGTGACGCCGTCTGCACGTTGATACCCCGCGATTCGAGCGCTGCGAGCCAGCGAATCATCGCGTTGAAGGAAACATCGTCGAGCCGCGTATTGATCGAATCCTCGCCGATAGGCTGCATCGTTGCGATGGCAACGCCTTCCTGGCGAGCGCTGCTTTGCAACAGGATAACCAGCGACCCGCTCGCAGTCGTTGATTGCTGAGAGCGGTTGGCGGTGGACTGCCCGGCGATGGTTTTCATCTGATCCAGTTCAGCATATTGACGCGCCACGCGCCGTTCGTTTTGATGCAGACTCTTGTACATCGGACTGAGCGCCATGCTGACGAACAGAACCAGGAGCAGCGCGGCGGCGCCAATCAATATGTTGCGTTCGCTTTCCGATCGTTCGTCGAACCACTGGGTCAAGGTCATGCCTGATCCTCACTGCGGTGAATCTGAATCCGGCCTTCGACCCGGTTTTCTTCCTGGGAAGTGCTCTGTATTTCCGCGGAGAAATCCTCCGATTCGTTGACCTCGCGCTGGATATTGTCCAGCGTGGCGACATCAGGCACGTTCAGGCGTAACTCCATACTCTGGTCGGCGAAACTGATCGACAAGATTCTGATGCCGAGGTCACGGGGCAACGCCGCGCTGACCACGGACAAGGTCTCCAGGAAATACGTCGAAGCGGCGATGGCGTTGCCGCCGGTGCAGCTCAGAAGCTGGTTCAACGGGTTGACGATCCTGGTCTGGCCGGGGCAGGTCGTCGTCAGGATACCGGCCATCTGCTGATCGAGCGCATGACGGACCGATTTGATTTGCTGCAAGCGCAGGACATCCCTGGCGAACACCGTCAACAATACTGCCAGCAACAAGGAAGCAGCCAGTCTCCAGGGTCTGATTTTTTCGATGAGCTGCGTTTTGGGCGCAAAGCTTCCCTGTAGAAAATTGATCGACGGCCCCGAAATAACCTGGCTGGCGAGCAACGGCAAATCGGTTTCATCGAGTAACTGGATCGTGGCGTGATCGGCTTGGTCGCCAAGCGATGCCAGGGCCGTTTTTTTACAATAGACCGTGGCCTGATCGCTCGGCAAATCGTTTGGCAAGAATTCGAAGACTTCCGCCGGCTTCAAGCCAGCAAGAAAGGTCGTTGCCCAGCGACCGG
>BFAU01000102.1 GCA_008975185.1 bacterium MnTg04
CTTTACTATGACGAACACCGGCTTAAAAGGTGTAACTGGCGCCAGCGCTGGAGTCGTTTGGCAGGACTGTTGGCGGTAATGATTTGGCGGTCCGCGCGTCCACGCAACGTGCGAACCGTAACAATTGCGATTCGGATCACGTTCCCACCTTGTACATTGCGTTCGACATTTCATTTCCTCAGCGCCAGAAAATAGCGCCTCACGTCGCGTGAGGGTCAAGCCCGAATCACGATAACCAGGTCATCTGGCCCGGCACAGTAGAAAACACTGGATTCGTTCCAGAATATGGCAGACTGCTCCATAACAGCAGTAAACAAGAGCAACAGTAGAGGCGCGCACCCTGGGTGCAACGGAAGTGTGTTTGCAAGGCTAAAAAAGAGGACATCTAAAAACGAAAAACGAGCGAAAAACGAGCGAAAAACGAGGACATCCACAATCTTTGGCCATGATTATAGCCCTTCTCAAATCTTCGTCTTTGGCCATTTTCGGTATTTTTTCTTGTGCCAGGAAATTTCGGTTGTCGATACCATCGATTGTGGCAATAACGCCAGCCACGACAGTGCCTCCGGCAACCGGATGAGTGGATCGCTGCGTTGTTGGTTATTGTTGGGTGGCCACCGGCATGTTTGGATTCAAATGGCGTTCCAGCCCCCGCATCCAACGCTGCCCAAGATGCTCACAATAAGCCTGTAATGCTTCGATCGAGCCCAGAGCGCGGCCATGCCAGGAGTTCATTCGGTTCAGGTCTTCTAACCATTCCTCTTCATGGGTGCTCAGACGTTCAAAGATAAACGGCAAGGCCGGATCGATCCGTCCATGTTTGCCCTCGTGCCACTCGCATCCGGTCCATTCCTCCAGCTCAAGGTAATCCTGCCAGGAACAAGGCAAGACAGGCGCTGTAGACTGGTCGGCAAAGCCAAGCAACGATTCGCCCCCGCCTTTGATCCGGGCACCAAGGGAAGTATGCATCGAGGTTTCCGGGGTTTTGGCGAGTTTGGCCCGGATCGGGTTTAAGTCCACATAGGTCATACAACGTAACAATGCTTTCTCATCGAGCAAGGCCTGGACTTTGAACCGGCCCTCCCAAAAACGCCCGGTACAACCATCTTCTCGATTGGATAACCGGGCTAGCGGTTCATTTATGCAACGCATAAACCAGCTCAGGCTCGACAGGCGTTCACGATACAGGCTGGCCCAGTCGCATACGCCATCGCGAAATGGCAGACTGCCGCCAAACCTTTCTACGGCCGGCGGGATCTCGAAGATCTGGCCCCAGCGCCCCAACACTTCCGCCTCGCCCCATGCCCTGGCCTTTTCGGGGGCCAGCCGGACCACCAGGTGGTAATGATTGCTCATCACCGCATAGGCACAAACATCGATGGCGAACACCTCAGCCAAAAACAATACCCGCTGTTCAATCTATTGCCTGCGGTGTTCGAAACTTTTACCGGTATAGCTGTCCTTGCCGCACAAAAAGGCTCGTCTGACACAGCGGGAGACGCAAAGGTAATACGGCGTGCATTCCAGACTGATCTGGTACTTGCGGGCAATGGTCATGGGGGAAGTACATCATCGCCAACAACCAACTGATAGCGAACTAATCGGCCTGTTTATTCAGAAAGTCTGTGGGTGTCCTTGTTGTTGTCCTTGTTGTTGGTGCCATCCTGCCCGGCAGTCAGGCGCGCCATCCCGGTCCATTCATCGGTCGGATCTACGCTTTGTACGAAGATCAGCCCGGCCAGCGCATTTGCGCCATAGCGACTGCCCTGCGGACCCCTGAGGACTTCTATTTGCTGGATATCGAAAAGCGTCGCAACCGTGCCGATCCCGCTGAAGTCGATGTCATCGATCAAGAAGCCGACCGATGGATTTGGCGCACCTTCATATTGCTCGAGTTCACCGACCCCGCGAATCTGAAAATACCGGGCGCGGTTTCCGTCGCCCGACCAATTGATGTTGGGAAGGGAATAAATCAATTCTTCGAAATGCTGAACAGCCGCCTGCTCGATCGTCGCACGGTCAAGAACCGTAATACTCAGCGGCACTTCTGCGATGCTTCGCTCGCGAAAGTCGGCAGTTACTATGATTTCTTCGAGCGTCTCTTCCGCAACTGAGACGTGCGCAAGGCATAAGGAAAGGAGCGCAACGGCCACTCCGCTAAATACACATTTGACTGAAAACATTCAAGAATCCCCTTCCTACGCCGGTATTGTCCGGATCAGGTTCTAAGGGTTCCCGCACTGACATCGCCACCTGGCGACATCACGGGTCTCAGGTCGACTGACCACCCCTGGTTATTGGTGAATTGTACAGCAAATCGAAAGCTTAACGACGACTGCAACCCAGACCAATCCTGGACTGTCCTGAAAAATCGGACTTAACCCGTCTGCGGATGTCCTGGTAGGGAAGAGAGAGTACATAAACTCGGACACTCCCCAACAATTGCCTAGCCGCCGACGATTAGTCGTTCACCCAGCTTGGCATGTGATGCCAGCCTGGATTTTCTGACGATGACCATCGAGTTATAGAACTCAATGCCTTCCACCCACCCTTCTGTCAGAAAAGACGGAATATTTTTGATCGGAAAGAATGTAACGAAAAGGTTTTTTATCGATAAGTCGTCTTGCCAATGTTGATAATTTATGACATCGACAAACAGCTTGAAAAAACTGTGCGCGGTGGTTTGTTTCAGTACGCCGCCCTGGTAATCATCCCAGTACATGGTATGCGTGTCCTCGACAACATAAATCCCGCCGGGCTTCAGGATCTGAAAGTAGTTCACAAAGGCCTTGAAAATGTCATCTGAGCGGTGTGATCCATCGTCGATGATGATGTCGAAGGCGCTGCTGCGGGCCCTGATCTCATTGAATGTGTTTTCCGCATTCACGTCACCCACAACGATACTTATACGATTGTCGTCATAGACAAGACTTCCGCACCGTGGGTCGATATCGCACCCAACAATTTTTTCTGCATTGGAGAAATACTTTGCCCACACCTCAAGCGAACCGCCATTCTGCACGCCTACTTCGAGCAATCTCAGCGAGTCATCCCTGTATGGCAAGAATATTCTGTCATAAACCGGGAGATAGGATGCCCACTTGTCGCTTGATTTTCCGGTCTGGTTTCGGTGTAAATCGTTGATGGTTTTCAAGCTGTACTCCTGGCATCTGTTATCTAATCCTGCCATCCAGGACGCCAAATTTCTTCTTCGGGTGGCGGCCTCAACCGATCGACGCAACACTTTATCTTAAACGGAAACGGTGGACCGTATGCGAATGAGAAAACGGAGTCGTGGGATTGGCCCCAACGACATGAACCTGAAAAATCAAAAAATCCTTACCAACCAATTGATTAAGAAGGCTTTTTGATAAATGGTGGTGATGGGTGGAATTGAACCACCGACCTACGGGTTATGAGTCCGTCGCTCTAACCATCTGAGCTACATCACCAATATTCTTCGCCGCTTATAACACTGCGGGCGCGCATTTTAGCAAACCGGCCGCGCCAGGAGAATCCCTGCTACTGTACGCCAGTCGCCGATGCCTGACTCACACATTGAAGCGAAAGAGCATGACATCGCCCTCGGCAACCTGATACTCCTTGCCTTCCAGTCGCATGCGGCCAGCATCTTTCGCCCCGCTTTCTCCACCATCGCGCAGGTAATCGTTGAACGCGATGACTTCAGCACGTATAAAGCCACGCTGAAAATCCGTGTGGACTTCGCCGGCCGCCTGCGGAGCGGTGGATCCCTCGCGCACGGTCCATGCCCGGACCTCTTTAGGGCTGGCGGTGAAAAAGGTCATCAGCCCGAGCAGGCGATAGGCGGCATGAATCACCCGATCCAGCCCGGTCTCCGTCAGCCCCATCTCGGCCAGAAATTCCTGTTTGTCGGCGTCGTCCAACAGCGCGATTTCCGCTTCGACAGCGGCGCAGATGGCGACCACCTCTGCATTTTCCTCACGGGCAAGTTTCGTCACGGCATCGAGCAAGGGATTATTCTCGAAGCCATCTTCATCGATATTGGCGACAAACAGCACGGGTTTGGCGGTCAGCAAGTGCAGATTCCGGTAAATAGGGCGTTCGAGCTCAGAGACCTCCAGCGTACGTGCGGGCCTGCCGGTATCGAGATGATCGTGCAGTCTCTGCAAAAAATTCCGTTTCGCCAGTTCTTCTTTCTGCCCGGTCTTCGCGTTGCGATTCGCCTTGTACAGGTTGCGATCGACAGTCTCCAGGTCCGCCAGGCCGAGTTCGGTATTGATGATTTGGATGTCGGACACCGGGTCAACCTTAGCAGCCACGTGGACTACGTCGTTGTTAGAAAAACAGCGGACCACGTGGGCAATGGCGTGAGTTTCACGGATATTGGCCAGGAACCGGTTGCCCAGGCCTTCGCCGTCGGCTGCACCTGCGACCAGGCCGGCGATATCCACAAATTCTATCGTCGTCGGGAGTACCTTCTTTGGCTGGACAATCGCCGCGAGTTCCGCAAGGCGCGTGTCCGGCACCTGCACGACACCTACGTTTGGCTCTATCGTGCAAAAAGGATAATTCTCGGCCGAGATTTCCGCCGCGGTCAGCGCATTGAACAGCGTCGATTTACCCACATTGGGCAGACCGACGATACCGCATTTAATCGCCATCTTTGTCGTCCGCCTTTTGTTCCTGTTCCTCGCCATTTGCGTGCTGCGCTTTGCGGTATGGCTTTGGCGTCGTGCCGCGACTGTGGAGCCGCTGCTGGGCTTTTTCAAGGCCGTCGTCGAGCAGCACCGGCAAAGCCGAAATCGCATCCTGCAGCGCTTCATCCAGGGCTTTTTTCTCATCGGCCTGCGGCCGCTTCAAGACATGCCCGGTAACTTCGTAGCTTTCCCCGGGGTGGCCTACCCCGATTCGCATACGCAAGAACTCGGCCCCGATGTGGCGGATCACATCGCGCAGGCCATTGTGGCCGCCATGCCCCCCGCCTTTTTTCAGGCGCAGCGTACCGACCGGCAGATCGATCTCGTCATGAACGACGAGCATTTGCTCCGGCTTTATCCGATGATAAGCCATCGCAGCCTGCACGCTTTGCCCGCTGAGATTCATGTAGGTCGTTGGTTTGAGCAGCCGGACATCATGTTGGCCGATTTGTACGCGGGCAACATCGCCCGAGAATCGCTTTTCGGAACGGAATGACGCGCCGGTCTTCTCGGCCAACCGGTCAACCAGCCAGAAGCCCATATTGTGACGGTCACTTTCGTGTCTTGAGCCTGGGTTTCCCAGCCCGACGATAATTTTGATTTCTGTGTTTGCCATAAGACAAGGGCAGGCCGGAAAAACGCGGCCTGCCCTTTACCTCTCGTTCTGTTTCCTGCGGGCCGTTTACTCAGATTCCTTGGACGAATCTTCTGCGGCTTTCTCCTCAGCCGCATCTTCCGCACCCTCGGCATCTTCCTCGCCTTCGACAATCTCACCTTCTTCGACTTCAGGCTCTTCTTCCTCGGGCTCGAGAACGATTTCCTTGGCAATATGACACGAGGCAACCGGTTGATCGTACTCTTCGAGATTCGCCGTCAGGCTCACGCCCTCCGGTATCTCGATTGCCGAGAGGTGGATAATCTGATCAAGTTCAAGACTCGCCACATCGACGTCAATATACTCGGGAAGATTGCCCGGCAAACAGGTGATCTCGACTTCCGAAATAATATGCGCAACGACACCGCCACCGGCTTTTACGCCGATGCAGATATCTTCGTTGATGAAATGCAGCGGGATCGTCACCCGGATTTCCTGGTCGGCCAGCACCCGCTGCAGGTCGACATGCAGCACCTGGCGCTTCGCCGGGTGACGCTGAATATCCTTGAGAATGGCTTTCTGGCTCTCGTCACCGACTTTTACGGTCAGGATGGATGAGAAAAACGCCTCGTTTCCCATCAGGTGCAACAACACCTGGTGGTCCAGCGTGATAGACCGGGATTCCCGGTTGCCGCCATACAAGATTGCCGGAATCTTGCCCGTACGACGCAGGCGGCGGCTCGCACCCTTGCCCTGATCGTCCCGCAATTCGGCGAGAAGAATAAAGTCACTCATTTTCAATTACTCCTGGTATCAAACCGGCATCGCCGGCATCGAAAAAGCTTCCCTCCCGCGACCAGTCGGGAAGCATACAAATACATTTTAATCTACATACAGCGAGCTAACGGACTCCTCGTCGCTGGCGATGCGCCGAATCGTTTCGGCAAGCAGTTCCGCCGTACTCAGCTGACGAATCTTGGCGCAGTTCTCTGCCTCGGCGCTCAACGGGATGGTATCCGTAACCACCAGTTGGTCGAGTACCGAATTCTCGATTCGTTCGACCGCGGATCCCGACAGGACCGGATGGCTGATGTACGCCACCACCTTCACGGCGCCGTGTTCTTTCAAGGCCACGGCCCCCTTACACAGGGTGCCGGCCGTATCGATCAGGTCGTCAACGATTACGCAGGTTTTGCCATCGACATCACCGATGATGTTCATGACCTGCGCTTCGTTGGCGCGTGGCCGGCGCTTGTCGATAATCACCAGATCCGCGTCGTCCAGCCTCTTGGCCAGCGCCCTGGCCCGCACCACGCCACCGACGTCGGGGGACACGACCACCATGTTTTCGTATTTCTGCCGCCATGCCTCGCCCAGCAAGACGGGCGAAGCATAAACATTGTCGACCGGGATATCGAAAAATCCCTGGATCTGATCGGAGTGCAAATCCACGGTCAGACAACGGTCGATATGCGCAACCTGGATCAGGTTCGCAACGAGCTTCGCGGTGATCGCCACCCTGCTGGCTCGCGGGCGGCGGTCCTGCCGCGCATAGCCATAATACGGCATGACTGCCGTAATCCGCCTGGCGGAGGCGCGATGGCAAGCGTCTGCCATCACCAGCAACTCCATCAGGTTGTTGTTCGCCGGCGGGCAAGTCGACTGAATGATAAAAACATCCTGTCCGCGGATGTTCTCCATCAACTCGACCATGACTTCGCCATCGCTGAAACTGCCTACTTGCGCGTCGCCCAGCCGTGTATGCAGACAGCGGGCAATATTCTGCGCCAGTTTTCGGTTAGCGTTCCCGGCAAACAAAACCATATTGGCAGTCGCCTCTGACGCTTCCTGTTTCACCATAGCCCTTGTCCCTGTTCAGATTGGTTGGGGTGGCAGGATTCGAACCTGCGCATGACGGGATCAAAACCCGTTGCCTTACCACTTGGCCACACCCCAGCCGCCATACTCAGTTTGTGTCCGGCCGCTATTGTTCCGCCGGTCCGGATCCCAGGTTTTGCAAACTTTCGCTAACCGGCGATGTATCCAGGCCCCGGACCAGCCAGTGGCTCCACTTGTCCGGCACTTCGGCCTGGGCTGCCGCTGCGTCTTGCCGCCGCTCAAATGCGGCAAAAACACAACTACCGGTACCACTCAGCCGGGATCCACCAAAACGGGACAGCCAGGCCAGCGCTTCGTCGACCTCGCCGTAACGCCCGCGAACCGTCGATTCGCAGTCATTTCCGGCACCGCCCTTGAGAAAACTGCGTATTGTGATTGGCGTCGAATTGCGTGTCAATTCAGGCGCCGAAAAGATTTCCCGGGTCGAGATACTGACTCCGGGATTCACCACCAGAAACCAGCGCCGAGGCCATTTTACCGGTGTCAGCTTTTCGCCCATCTCTTCACCCCAGGCCGACTCCCCGAGGACAAAAAGCGGCACATCCGCGCCCAGTTCCAGCCCGATACCGGCCAGCTCCTCCCGTTCGAGGCCGGCCCGCCAAAGATGGTTCAGGGCCAGCAAGGTCGTCGCTGCGTCTGAACTGCCCCCACCCAGACCGGCGCCGACGGGTATATTTTTTTGCAGCGTGATCGCCGCGCCGATTCCAGGCTGGCAACGCTCAGAAAGCAACCTCGCCGCTTGCATGCACAGGTCCTGGTCGGGGGGGACGGAGCGGAGGCCGCCGCTCAGCGAAAATTGCCCGTGCGGCAACTTGCTGAACTGGACGAAGTCGCACAGATCGACGATCTGAAAGGCCGTCTGCAGACGATGGAAGCCGTCGTCGCGACGACCGGTAATCAGCAGGCACAGGTTCAGTTTGGCGGGCGCCGGCCACGCCAGACCCCAGCCATTTGAAGGTTTGCCGTCAGTTCCAGGCACCGAGGATGGCTCCCATCAGCACCGCGAGCCAGTTGATTGCGTCTAAATGCATGATGTCTCCCCTTGTTTCACTGATTTATCTGCCAGCCGTCGACGGCAAGGCGAATTCGCAAATCCGCCTTGGTCATTTCCATCCTGCGCGGCAGTGTATGTCCTTCGAAATTACGATAACTGAGATATCTCACCCGCCAGCCGGTCTGGTCCAGGACTATTGCCCGTCCAAGGTCGTCCACACTGATCTCGTAGTCACCACCGGGATCCGGCACACCCAGGACCCAGAAACGCATGCTGTGCACCGGGATGCTCCACCCAAACTGGTCTTCCAGATTGACTTCCGGGTCGCTGACAAAATACTCATCTCCTTTGCTGGTTCGAATGCTCAGTAAAGCCGGGTTCCCGGATATTCTGAAACCACCGATACCCAGCGGCCCGCGAAAACGGAAATCCAGATCGTCTCCGTTTTGCTTCCAGTTCAATGAACCGCTGTAACCGTCACCGGGTTTTTTCAGGCTGATACGGCCACGCAAGGACCAGTCATCGGCCCGCGTCAATGTTTCCCGGCGATTCTCCCATGCGACTTCGTCAGGCGCCAGGCTGACACGCTGCCCTGCGCAGGCGGCCAGGCAAGACAGCGCCGCAATGATGCCGGCCAGGCGGACCGGAGGGCGGATCACTGCCCGAATCTATCCATGGTATCGGTCAGGGCGTCGCTGTCAGGGTTTACGGCCAATGCCTGGAACCAGAGTTTTTGAGCCGCGGTCTGTTCGCCCATCTCCCAAAGCACCTCGCCCAGGTGAGCGGCAATCTCCGGATCGTTATCCAGCGCATAGGCTTCACGCAAGTACTCGAGCGCCAGCTCAAATTCGCCGGTCCGGAAATGCAGCCACCCCTTGGAATCGATAATCGCCGCGTTCACGGGCGCCAGCCGGACAGCTTCGTTGATGTAACGACCGGCTTCTTTCAACCGGTCGGTATTGGCAACCAGCGTGTAGCCCAATGCGTTCAAGGCCAGCGGGTCAGTGCGGCGCTTTCTTAGAAATGATCGCAATAGTTTGATGCTGGATTTGAGGTCGCCCGACGACTCCATCATGAAAGCCATGGAATAGCCTGTGCCTTCGTCCGCCGGGCGCAGTTCCAGGACTTCCCTGTACAAATCCAGCGCCTCCGGGTACCGCCCCATTTCGCCCAGCAATTCCGCGCGCGCCACCATCATATCAACCCGAAAGCCCGGATTCTGAGCGCCAAATTCCACAAGATGTTGCAGAGCTTTTTCACCATCGCCCAGCCGGTTCATCAAATGAGCCAGGCGGGCCTGGGCGGCGATCGCGCTAAAACCCACATTGACCCTTGCATACGCGCGCATCGCGCGCGGATAGTCTTCCATGCGCTCGGCGATCAGGCCCAGGTAAAAAAAGGCGTCATGGGTGTATTCACCGGTACCGAGCAGCTGTGAAAACCGTGCGGCGGCATCTTCAAACCTGCCGCCGTCCATTTCCAGGAACCCCAGGGCACGCAAGGCGCCTGGCGAGCCGGTTTCCTCGAGTAACAGCATCAATTCCAACCGTGCGTCATCGCTGCGGCC
>BFAU01000103.1 GCA_008975185.1 bacterium MnTg04
CTGCCCGACTGTCTCGAAGTCACCGCCTGGACCCGCGGCGGCAATGGCGTCAACGACGAGATTATGGGGCTGCGTCATCGCGAATTGCCCGTCCAGGGCGTGCAGTTCCACCCAGAGTCCATATTGACCCGTAAAGGTCACGCATTGCTAAGAAATTTCCTGTCGCTGGAAGGCTACGCGGGCGATCGCCGCTGCGCCTGAGCACGGTCTGCCCGTCACACCTTGCCGATCGAGCGCCGGCTTATCGGGTATTGCCGCCGGGCCGGGCGTTGAAAACGACGATCGTCTTGCCCTTGGCCGTTACCAGGCCCTGTTCTTCGAGCACCTTCAGAACACGGCCCGCCATTTCCCGCGAACATCCGACCAGCCGGCTCAATTCCTGGCGGCTGACCTTGATCTGCATTCCGTCCGGGTGCGTCATCGCATCCGGCTCGTTGCACAAATCCATGATCGCGTGCGCTATCCGCCCGGTGACATCGACAAACGCAAGATCGCCGAGCTTGCGATTAGTCCGGTTGAGGCGGCTCGCCAACTGGGTGGCGAGTTCGAAAATCAGCCCTGGCGATTCGGCAGCGATCTGGCGGAATCTCGGGTAGGTCATCTCGGCCAGTTCGCATTCGACCCGGGTGCGCACCCACGCGCTGCGGGTCGGCTGTTCGTAGAACAAACCCATTTCACCGAAGAATTCGCCCTTGTTCAGGTAGGCCAGGACCATTTCATTCCCGTCTTCATCCTCGATCATGACCTCGACCGAACCATCGACCAGGTAATAAAGAATGTCGGG
Organism: bacterium MnTg04; assembly: GCA_008975185.1. Taxonomy (GTDB): domain Bacteria; phylum Pseudomonadota; class Gammaproteobacteria; order Steroidobacterales; family MnTg04; genus MnTg04. The sequence continues at coordinate 785 of BFAU01000103.1, forward strand.
CAGGTCGCCTGCGTGAATAACCACGGTTTTCTGCGGCACGGTCCTTACGCGGCAATAACGTAAAAAGTTGTTGATTGCCGGAATATCGCTGAGCGCTTTTTCGGCATTGTTCATGGAAAAGCTCCGGTTTTGCAGAAATTATGGAGAAATCGAACCATCTTTTACCTAATGCAGGGCCCAGGGGCAAGTCGAGACCATTCTTTTGGGCGGTCCGCATGCGAAAAAAGTCGCCAGGCCGGCAGCTTGGGGATAAAATACGGTCCTTTTCCCAATCTGGCGCTGACGATAAACGAACCGGATGGCGATTACATGACCACGCATTCTGCCTCCAGCAACGGCAAGTTGGCCTTGCATGGCTTTAACAATCTGACCAAGACCCTGAGCTTCAACATCTACGATGTTTGCTATGCGCGCTCGCCCGCGCACCGTCTCGAGTACATCGAGTATATCGATGAGGAATACAACGCCGATCGTTTGACCGGTATGCTGACCCGGGTTGCAGACATGATCGGCGCCAATATATTGAATATCGCCCGCCAGGACTATGAGCCGCAAGGTGCGAGCGTGGCGTTGCTGGTGGCCGAGGGGCCCATCGCAGTGCCATTGAAGCATCCGCTGCTGCCCGACGCGGTCGTGGCTCACCTCGACAAGAGCCACCTGACCGTCCACACCTACCCGGAAAGCCATCCGGACCAGGGAATCTGCACCTTTCGCGCCGACATCGACGTGGCAACCTGTGGCGAGACTTCACCCTTGAAAGCGCTCGACTACCTGATCGGCGAGTTCGAGTCGGATATCTGCATCCTGGATTACAAGGTGCGGGGTTTCACCCGGGATTTGCAGGGCACCAAGCATTACATCGATCACGAAATCGACTCGATCAGCGATTTTATTTCGCCGGAGATTCTCGCCGAATTCCACGTCGAAGAAGACAACATGCCGGAGCAAAATATTTTTCACAGCAAGCTGAAACTGCGCGAAGCGAATCTCGATCGTTACCTGTTCGGTTCTGGGGTCACCGAGTTCGAGGCCGGGGAGCTGGATGAAATTGCGCGGCAGATCGATAGTGAAATGCAGGAGATTTATTACGGCCGGAATTTTTCCGGCTGACCCCGGCCCAGCAGGCTCCCAAGGCCCTGCCGTCAGATCCGGTAAGCTGTTGTGGTCATGACCTTCGAGGCCAGGCCCATCAGCTTGCGCACGGGTTCCGGCAATTCCGCGGCACCGGCACGGCCGGCAATTTCGCCATGGCGCTCTTCATCTTCTTTCATTTTCTCAAGAATGGCGCGGGTACGGTGGTCGCCTGCGGGTAACTGGGCAAGGTGCGATTCCAGGTGCTTTACCACCTGGCGCTCGGTTTCGGCGACGAAGCCAAGGCTCCAGCGGTCACCGGCCAGACCCGCCAGCGCGCCGATTACGAAAGACCCTGCGAACCAGAGCGGGTCCAGGCGGCTGGTCCGATGGTTGAGTTCGCGTAGCCTTTCTTCACACCACGCCAGGTGATCGTTTTCTTCTTCGGCCGCCTGCTCCATCGCGTCGCGCACCGCATCCAGCCGCGCCGTCAGCGCTTGGCCTTGATACAGGGCCTGTGCCGCTATTTCGCCCGCGTGGTTGACCCGCATGAGTCCGGCAATATGGTGGCGTTCCGCTTCGCTGAGTTCAGATTCGGCGTTTGCCGCCGGGTTTTCACGGCTGGCCGGCGGCGGGCCGCCAAACATGGTCCTCAGCGCCTGGTCGGCCTGGCTGAGCAAATGATCCAGCGGTGTCAGCTGACGTTTTTCCATATCGCTCATGATATATCAGCGACGGATGCCTTGTTTGCAAAGCTGTCGCTTTCTGCCAGCAGGCTGACCGGATGGGCGACCGTTGCGGCGATGCCTCGTTGACGGCACAAGGCCTCGAGCTGCAGGCGACAGCCAATATTGGAGGTCAGCAGGAGCGGCGCGACGCCGATATCATAGCGTTCGGCCAGCGCCTGCGAAGACTTCGGCTGGTCGAGCAGGTAGGCGCCGGCGGCGCCGCAACATTGCCCGTTGCCGAGGGTCAGGCAATCGATATTCACCTGCTGTGCCAGCAATTCCCGCGCCGCCTGCGAATTACCCGGTATCGCCTTGCGGCTACAGGGCGTGTGCAGTGCCACGGCCCCGGCAACATCCGACCGGGCAACTTTTGCCTGGTCCGCTGCCTGGGGTTGTAGGTGTTCATTCAGAAATTCGTTGATGTCGGTGCAGCGTGCGGCAAATTGCCTGGCGTTCTCGCGCCCGCCTTCGTCCTGGAAAAAATCGGCGTATTCGCACAGGCTGACCAGGCAGCCGGTGGAAACCACGATCACCGCACCGTCACCGGCGAATGCCCCGATGTTAATTGCCGCCAGCCGGGCGGCTTTTTGCGGGTAACCGGCGTGCTGGTGGACAGCGCCGCAGCAGCCTTGTTCGCCAGGAACCCGGACATCGAAACCCAGGCGGTTCAACACGCGGATTGTCGCCCGCAATGTGTCTTGTTCCAGTGCCTCGCCAAGACAACCGGTGAACAGCTCAACCATACCTCGTTTTTCCGCCGGGTCATTTGCCGGATGAAAACGAGCCAGCCGCGATATCGAAACCTGGTCGGGAATCAGCCGCAACAGACGGCTAAGGCCGCCGCGCCGCCTGAATGAAACTCCGCTCGCACGGCGCAGCCGGCCAAGCAGCTGCATGAATACTGCGCCGAGCCGAACCAGCCACCGCGATTGCACGGCGAGTGCAAAAAAACGCCAGCCGAGGCCCGGTTTGACCCGCTGCTCGCGCAGCAGGCCTCTTGCCGTATCCAGCAGCCGGCCATAAGGCACCTCGGCGGGGCAGGCGATCTCGCAGGCCCGGCAGCCCAGGCAGCCATCCAGGTGACGGATCATGCCAGCGCTCGCCGGCAGTTCACCGCTTGCCAGGCCCTCCATCAATGCGATCCGTCCCCGCGGAGAGTCGCTTTCCAGCATTTCGAGGCCGTAGGTCGGGCAATGGGGCAGGCACAGGCCACATTTGACGCAGCGGTCCGCAGCCTCACTGACATAGCGCCTGGCCATCGATGGATCGAATTCGCTCAAGAAAATCCCGCTGCTGGAAAAAAGGCGTTTCGCCGGTATGATAGCAGCCCCTTATGCGCCGGTGCTTTTGCGATTCTGCTTGGCATTGCCTGCGACAGGCGGCGGGCGACACCGAACGAACACACAGGAGAGCTTTCTTGAAACACAGAATTTATTTCGGGTCATTGTTGGTCGTGGCGATACTGGTTCCGCCTGCGTACGGGCAGGAGACGGAACCGCAAAAAAGCTTTAGCGGCGAAGTGCGGCTGGGGTTCGAGAGCACGACTGGCAATACCGACATCCAGTCGCTGGCGGGTGCGGTCTCGGCAAAATACCTGCACGGCCTGTGGGTGTACACGGGCCGGATTTCAGGGTCGGGTCGGCAGGACGCTGGCATCGGCACCGAAGAGCAATATCATGCGGAGTTAAAGGTGGAACGTCACTACGGCGAGAAAAACTACCTGTACGGGCAGATTCTGTATGACCGCGATCGTTTTGCAGGCGTAGTCCGCCAGCTTTATGAAACCGTCGGTTATGGCCGCCGGATCGTGAAAACGGAAAAACACGAATTGAACCTCGAGGCAGGCGTCGGCGCCCGGCAAACCCGCCTGCTGGATAACACCGAGGCGGATGACGCCGTGCTCCAGCTTGGCGGAGATTATCGCTGGCAGATCAATGAGCACGTTTCGTTCAAACAGGAGCTGACCGTCAACTATGGCAGCGACAACACCTATACTATGTCGCTGAGCACGCTGGAGAGCGCCCTTGCCGGTAATCTGAGCATGCTGTTGAGTTATCGTGTCGAAAACAACAGCGAGGTGCCTGCAGGCAGCAGGAAAACCGATACCAAGACTATGCTGGCGCTGGGTTACAAGTTCTGAATTTGAGCCCGGACCGGATCGCGAAAACATGAGTTACTACCAACGACATGCATTTTTTTGCACCAACCTGCGCGCGGATGGAAGCGTATGTTGCCGCCAGGCCGGCAGCCTGGAAATGCGCGAATTTGCCAAGAATCTGAGCAAGGAACTGGGGATTTCGGGACCGGGCGGGGTCCGCGTCAACGCCGCCGGATGCCTGGATCGCTGCGCGGAAGGGCCGATCGTCGTCGTCTATCCCGAGGGGGTCTGGTACAGCTATGTAGACGAGGAAGACGTGCGCGAAATTGTCGAAAGTCACCTCGGTCGCGGCGAGGTCGTCGAGCGGCTGCTTATCCCACAGAAAAGTACCGGGAAAACAAATAGTTAGGAGCAATTCAACGGGATCCGGGACAAACCGGTAAATCGACCCGCGAAGATTGCAAATAATGGCCCCGTCCAGTAAAATTCCGCGCCTTTGCTTTGCGGCTTCCGCGAAGCACAAACCGGTATTGAGATCGATGAAAACGTTTTCTGCGAAAAATGAAGAAGTGCGCCGCGACTGGTATGTCGTGGATGCCGATGGCAAGATCCTGGGCCGCCTGGCGAGCGAGCTTGCCCGGCGTTTGCGTGGCAAGCACAAGCCCGAATACACACCGCACGTGGATACCGGCGATTACATGGTCGTGATCAACGCCGAAAAGATTCGTGTCACCGGCAACAAGATGAAAGACAAGATGTATTATCGATATACCGGCTATATCGGCAACCTGAAATCCACCAGCCTGGAAAAACTGCTGGCCCGTAAACCGGAACGCGTGATCGAACTGGCGGTGAAAGGCATGCTGCCGCGTAACTCGCTGGGCCGCCGCATGCTGCGCAAGTTGCGTGTTTTCGCGGGCCCCGAGCATAGCCACGTTGCACAACAGCCAAAACCGCTGGAACTATGAGCGGCGACGAGACAAGGACACGAGAAGCATGAGCGAAGTTTATTACGCCACCGGCCGTCGGAAATCCTCAACCGCCAGGGTTTACCTGCGCAAGGGCACTGGCAAGATTATCGTCAACAAGCGCCCGGTTGACGAGTTTTTTGGTCGCAAGACCTGCGGCATGATCGTGCGCCAGCCGCTGGACGTAACCAACCTGCAGGATAATTTCGATATCAATGTGACCGTATCCGGTGGTGGTACGACCGGTCAGGCTGGCGCGATCCGCCACGGTCTGACCCGCGCGCTGATGGTCTATGACGAAGAACTGCGCCCGACGTTGCGTAAAGCCGGGTTCGTGACCCGCGACGCACGCGAAGTCGAGCGCAAGAAGGTCGGACTGCGCAAAGCACGCAAGGCGGTCCAGTACTCCAAGCGTTAACGACATCGGCCGCTTGCGGCCGATTTCAGTTGGGGGATCGTCTAGTGGTAGGACTGCGGACTCTGACTCCGCCAACCTAGGTTCGAATCCTAGTCCCCCAACCAAAAACTCGAAAGTTCACAGGACGTGGGCTTCTCTAATCGGTCGCGAAACAGTAAAACAAACCATCACCGCCGGTGCCTCGCAAGTCACTCTGACTACAGCCACGTGAGCCGTGTGCGCTGTTCCAGGACGTCGGATTTGCACCGCCACCCGTGCGGTCGTGATGGCCTACCTGTGCACTGCCATCGGCTTCACTGTAGGTCCAGTTCAGGCACGTATGTTCCTGACCGTCCGTGTATGCAGTACCGTCGAGATTCGATCCGCTCAGGATATCGTGGCGATTCGGTTTGTCCCCTCGGCCATTGATGACATCGCCGTTCTCACTGATCGAATTGTTTTTACTGAGGTTGTTTTTGTCGCTGTGCAGATCAGCGACGTCTGTCGCTACCAGCACTCCGTTCGCATTTGACCACGGCCCTGTGCCGATCCGGTCGCGAGCATTAATCGCAGGCTCGCCTTCTGCACCGGCACTACTCAGATACGCGCGCCAGGTTTTTCCACCGGCGCCGACGGATTCGGCGAGTGCCTGGCAGTGCGCGTCAGCGCCGGTCAGACCACCAAGATTGGCCCCGTCCCCCGGACCTTCACTGGTCAGGAAGAAGCTCATGTTCGAATCTTCGGCACTTGCGAATCCGAAACCGGTGGCAACTACTATCGCACACAACATCGATATCCCTTTTTTCATGGTTCAGGTCCTCCCTTTGGCTAGTCTACTGTACGTCGGAGCGTAAATGGGTCGCAGAGATCGAAGCTGATAAGGCGGCACAACTGAAAGCAATATATTCAGCATGACCGGTAAGGGTCGTGAGTATAGTACTTGGGGCGGCTGTCCAATCTCACGTGCAGCCAGAATATGCCGGTTCCCGCGGTACTCAACCACAAGGGCCGGTCACTGAGGCGCTCTCGAACCGCGTTCCCGACATGTTTCCAAAACGCGTGTTGCTGTGCAACGGGTGCGTTGCGGGTGAATTCGGCCAGGTGGGCGTACGCCGAGTCGGATCCAACCGGGCACGGCACGACCAGCAACGCATCCTTGCCGAGATTCCAAAATGTAACGATGTCGTCATCGACATCCGATGATTCGAAATAGCTGGCAAAGGTGAGCGGGTCCGCTCGCACATTGCGCAGTTGCGAGCTGTCTACAAGTACAAACTCGAATTCCTGGTCGAAGGTGGCGGACGTGACTGGCGGCGTCTCCCAGTACAATGCTTGAAACGGTGCCTGGGTGACTAGAGATATGAAAAAGCTGCGGAACTCCTCCTCCTCCTGCCACGCTTCTACGACACTGGAATACCGCATCGGTTCTTCGTTTCGCGTAATCCTGATCTTCTGGATACGGTCAGCGTCGAGAGATTGTATCTGTGCATCCCACATGAGCTGATTGCATCCGGTTTCTCTATTTCGTCTTTTTGGCCAGCGCCAAATAAATGGCCGAGGATATTCCGGCGCCGCCAAAAATCATGCACATCACGACGATCTGGTACCTGGCCGCGATAAACGGCGATACGCCGGAGAGAATTTGCCCGGTCATCATGCCCGGCAACGAAACCAGGCCCACGGCGAACAGCGAATTGATGATAGGAATTAGTGACGCCTGCAATGCCGTACTTCGTGCTTCGGCGTAGCCGACGTCTCTGCCCCGTTCCGCCTCGAATCGTTCAGCCGCGAGACTGACGGCGTTCATCGAATTGGCAAATATCATGCCGGCAAGCGGAACCATGTAACGCGGCAAAAACCAGGGCTCGATCCCCAGGACCACCTGCGTTACCAGCGCGAGTGTCAGGACGCCGCTGACTGTAATGGCAATGAACGCGTTTCTGAACAGGTGAGGCTGCTTGTGCCGTAATGGCCGGATGGCGATCCAGCTTGCGACCGCCAGCATCACCGCCAGGACCAGGATGATGATGCCCGGCTGTTCGGCGTCGAATATGTATGCCAGCACAAATCCGATCAGCAGCAGCTGAATCAGCATCCGCGCGACCGCATAAACAGCGGTGGGTCCGGTAGTCGTCCAGCGAAACAAGATGCCGACGACGACGGCAGCCGGCAGCAAAGCCCAGATCAGTCCGGAAATCGTAATGACTTGAACCGAGGTATTCATAGCGTTACGACTGCATAGCGATAAGCGCCGCTCGGCGCGCCAGACTGTCCGCAGGCCACATGTCCGATGTCTCGTAGTACTCCTCGACGGCCGGAATATCTGGAGGAAGTACGACCCAGTGTTGTTTGGACGCAGTGAAAATGTGGATGTCGGGCGGAAGACGATCGGGTTCATCAAGCGTGCCGACGCGGACGCAGTGGATCGCGTCGCTGGAGTAGTTGCTCCAGACCGCGACATGACATTTTGAACAGCGAGAAATTCTCTGGCCGTTACCGCTATGGGATGGCGTATCGATGATCTCGACTTCACCGGTCAACACCGCAACGCGGTCGGCCTCGATCATCGCGTTGATTACAAAAGCGCTCCCCGTTTCACGTTGGCACCAGCGGCAGTGGCAGCAGTGCACGATCAAAGGATTCGAGGTCATGCGATAGCGCACCTGGCGGCAAGTGCAGCCACCGTCATGAGATGTCGTTTCGGTGGTGTTCATAAACCGGTTCTCACTGAAAAGCTACGGGATGTTCCGATGTTTAAATTGCGAAGATAGTCAATCGTAACCATGGCTATAGACCATCAATACAAAAAGCACAAGCACGCTCAAAAATTTCGGAACAGCAAAGGTATCAACGTATTAATGGCTAAAGATTAGCAGGGCCACGAGCGTCCGGGATCGGTGATTCACAGGCAGGAGAATTATTGTACGCCAACCCAGGTCGGCTATCGCCGGATATGGCGGCTGAATCCGGGCGTTGATTTGGTGGTCAGGATTTCATCGCCGATGTGTGTTGGCAGGCACGCGTGCGAAACAAATTCGCACCGGTCGGAACGACCGGATTGCCTACAATTCGATTCGAAAACCAACAAACGCCGATCGGTCCTTGCCGGGTCGCAAACCGGCTGGCCGTAGCGCCGCGACATAATCTTCGTCCAACAGGTTTTCCACCCGCATGAACAGACCGAGCGTCGGCGTCAATGCATAGCCCGCCGAAACGTCGAGCACCCATTTCGAGTCCGTGCCTTCGCCGGCCAGGATCGGCCCGTTCCCGGCCACGGCGCGGGTTTCGTCCTGGTAGGCGGCTCTCAGGTGCAGGCCGAACTTGTTGCCAACCAGGCCGATGGC
>BFAU01000104.1 GCA_008975185.1 bacterium MnTg04
CGTACTGGCTGCCTCTGTCGGAATGATGGATCAGGCCCGGCAGTGGCTTTCTCAAATTGACCGCCATCATCAATGCCCGGATCACCAGCGCTTTCTTCATGCACCGATCAATGGACCAACCGACCACGCGGCGGGAATACAGATCAATGATCACCGCCAGGTAGATCCAGCCCTGCTGGGTCCAGAGATAGGTGATGTCTGATCCCCAAGCCTGATTCGGTGCCGACGGTGAGAAATCCCGATTCAGGATATTCTCAGCCACCGGCAGCTTGTGCTTGCTGTCTGTCGTTACTTTGTATTTGCGCTTCTGTCTGACCTTTAGCTGTAGCTGTTTCATCAAACGTCGTGTCTTGTCACGGCCACTCTCAAATCCTTCCTGGCGCAGGTCCTGCATCATCATGCGGCTGCCAAGGCTGCCTCGAGAAACGGCAAAAAGTTCCTTCATACGACGCCTCAGAGCCAGCTCCTCGGGCGCAATGATCTTGCAAGGCTGAGCTCTCCAGTCGTAGTAGGCACTGCGCTGAACGCCAAGCTGCTGGCACAGAAGCTTCACCGGAAAATCATTCGCCTGGTCACGAATAAACGCATACTTCACTTCATTTCCTTCGCGAAGAACTGGCTGGCTTTTTTTAAAATCTCTTTTTCCACCCGCAGTTGACGGACCTCTTTACGCAGCCGCTTCAGCTCCTCACGCTCATCACCGCTCAACCGAATGCCAAACGCTTCGTTCTCAAACTGTCGGCGCCAGCGTCCAAGCAGATTGGCTCCAACGCCCAGGCTCCGAGCCGCTTCTGAGATCTTGTAACCTTGCTGGGTAACCAAAGCTACTGCATCCCGCTTGAAATCTTCCGGGTAATTGCTTCGCTGTCTTTTTTCTGCTGTCATCGTTCACCTCGTTATGGCAGTTTACCGCCTTAACTCGGTGTCCGGATTTAGTAGACCACTTCATAGACCTTGTCGTTGACATAGGTGATATCAGCGTCCTCGCTGCGCACCAATAAAAAAATCTTCGCGGATACTACCTGGCTAATCCGGCTGGCCAGCGGCGCGGCCAGGTAAACATTGGCTGCGCCGTCGTTGTCGGTGTCTATGCCAAATTCGATCTGCAGATCCTCGACGCCGCGCGCCAGGCATTCGGTGGTCATGCTGCTGGCGCCGCCAACCGGCGACAGTATCTTGCGGCACAGCGTCGGGATGCCATCGCCGGGCGCAAACGCATAAGTCTGGACGTAATAAATGACCGGCAGGTATTCCCAATCCTGAAACGGAATCGGCACATTGACCGGTGGCGCGGCTGACACGGGTTCAGTAAAAAGCAACCCGGTGGTCCCGTTGGTGCGCAAATAAACCCGGCCCACCTCCGGGGCTGTTTCGGCCCGGCCCGCGACACGCTTGATGGTCAGGATGTCCGTCCCCGGCTTAACATCGCCCGCCGCCAGGCAGGAGTGTGCCGCGCCGGCGCTCCCATCGGTCGCGTTATCGACCGATCCGATAGCGGCGTAGTCGCCCGCGAGATTGATCATGGAGAACGCCCAGTTCGGAAAGCCGCCGGGACCACAATCCACGCCCAGCGCAAGCGTCGTATCAAAACCCATGCCTTGCGGGGTCAGCAAATCGGCCAGCATTCCGGCCATGCTCAGATCGGTCACGATCGTATCGAGCGCAAAGCGTGCATCTTCCTGCATGCGCGCGATGTTTTCGTTCTGGTTAAAACTGCGTTTGCGCTGCAAGAATAAATTGACCAGCCCGGTCATGATCAACAGACCCAACAACATCGCGATCATCAGTTCGATCAGCGAGAAACCCGATTGTCTGGCCTGGCGGTTCATCAGGTAAGCATCCTTGTTAAATCCCAATAAATGTTGGCACGACGATTACACGACGCAGTTCGTCGTTGTCGCCATAGAGTCCCAAGCCCACCCCACAGGGATCAGCCGGCGGTGTCGTCATTGCGGTGACACCGCGCCAAGCGATGGTCACGGAGTACCTACCCGAACCGCCTAATACAGGGCCGTTGATACAAGCGGTCGCACCAACCAGCCCACCGGTCGCGGCATCGGCACGCGTCTCCATGTTGCCATCAAGGATTCTTTCCCATTCCCAAACGTCAAAGGCGGCAATCTGCTGTGTGCTACATGGCCCGTCGATATTGTTGCAGGCTAGAGCCGGCTGCGGACCAAGCGTTCCGCCACCGAGGTCACCGGCGTTGACGTAACTGGCCAGCGCCTGGTTGTTGCTCCTCATACGCTCGAGCAGATCGTAGGCCATCAGCGATGCGTTGGTTCTTTGCAGGGCATCGAAATTTGCTTTCTTGGCAACACCCTGCAAAGCGGCGAGAGACAGCATCCCCAGCGAGAAAACGACCAGCGTGACCAGGACCTCGATCAAACCGACACCGGCCATGCGGTGCATGGCCGGCATAGTCGATTTCGTCATTGCGGAAATTCTCAACATACGGGAGCGGTACCGTCGATGTTGTATTTGGATGGCCGAGGCCGGCCGCTGGAATCAACCACGATCGTTCGGGCATATTCGGCACCGCGAATATCGCACACGGTGAATTGTCCGGTGTTGGCTCGGATGTTGTTGTTGGTCATCATGCGGCCATTCGGACGATACATCAGGTTATTGCCGATTCCGCCGGGCGTGATCCCCGGATTGGAAATGTCATTGACCGAACGCAGAACCACATCCGTGCCGTTGACCTGGCCATCGCCATTGCCGTCGACAAAAACGACCCAGCCATTACTCCAGCTAATACCGCAGGTCTGGCCGTCGTCGCTGCCGCACATGGTTACCCGTCTGTTTTGCACTATCGCTTCGGAGCGTGCCAACTGCATGCTGCCAACCAGTATATTCAAAGAGCTGACCTGGCGATTATTGAGCAGCGTCTGATTGAAGCTGGGTACGCCAACCGTAACCAGTATCGAAAAGACCGCCAGGGTGACAAGCAGTTCGGCCAGCGTGAATCCGTTTTGTTTGATGTTCATAAAAAGTCCCGCCAATGGTTTGTTCGTGTAACCGTGTATGCATCAAACCATCAGTGCACTTGTCATTCCGTTAACTGGTTCACACCGGATTTTTGGCTCCTCGTCAGCACATTGGGATACTTGTTCCGAGCCACGATTTTTGCCGGTTCCAGGATCGCGGGCGCAGCGCGGAGCCGCGACCCCCGATGAGCGGTCATGGACTTCCGATAAGCGGAAAACCCCGGTTTTTGGAGGCTCATTGAGACCTGAGTCACAGCTATTTCAAGGGCTGAGGGCATACAATCGGGCGGTCAGAAAAGGGATAGATTATGCAAAGCGACGCCGAAACCGGTCCGACTACATTGACAGGAGAGCGCAACCTGGGCGTAGCCGTGGACATTTCGGCAACCGGCGCGGCCCGTGAAATGACCGACAGGCGCCGTTTTACCTTCAAGACCATCCTTTATGGCCTCTTCAAACCACGGCGCCGTGGCCCGCGCAGAGGCGAAGACAGCGACAGCTACCACGCCGATTTCTTCGACCGCAGCCTGATGTTTCCTGCGGTGGGCACGGTCCTGCTCAGTGCGATCGACGCGATGCTGACGCTGATCGCGATCGGCAATGGCCTGGCGACCGAGGCGAACGCCGCCATGGCCACGTTGATGGAGAACAGCAGCGCAAGCTTCGCGGGCTGGAAGCTATTCGGCACCATCGTAGGCGTGGTGGTGCTGATATCCATGGCGAATATGCGGGTACTGGCCGGCCTCAGGGCAAGATCCATTCTGTATTTCCTGTTCGGTGGATATACACTGCTGATCACCTACCAGTTACTGAATATCTACACCGCTTGAAAAAATCGGGTGGCTTGCCCAATTTTGCGCACTGCAAAATGACCCAACACGCCGATTGCAATACTGTCTCCCGAACCTAACTCAATGCTAAGAAGTGGGAGATCGCCATGTCCGGGAGATTCGTCTGGCTGAATGCGTTCAGCGTCGCGTTGCTGATGCTGCTATTCGACAACCCGCTGTGGGCCCAGGAATCGCCGGTTAGCCTCGATATTCCGGCAGGTGCGCTCGCTGGCACAGATTTCGATGTCGATCGGGCAACGGATGCCTATGTCGCATTGCTAGGCGAGGAACAGCGGGCAAAATCGGACGCCTATATGGAAGGCGGTTACTGGCTCGAGCTGTGGGGATTTCTGTATGGCCTGGCCGTCGCGTGGCTGTTGCTGCGTTTTCGAATTTCCGCCGCAATACGCGATCTTGCGGAGCGAATCGGCAAATGGAACTGGCTGCATACCCTCGCCTATGCCGTGCAGTACATCGTGATCACGACCATCCTGGTTTTTCCGCTGTCTCTTTACCAGGGGTTTTTTCGCGAACACAAATACGAATTGGCAACCCAGAATTTCGCTGGCTGGTTTTCCGATCAATTGACCGGCCTGATGGTCGGCGCCATCCTTGGCAGCCTGGCATTATTGCTAATCTACACGGTAATCCGAAAAGCGGGCCAGTTGTGGTGGATATGGGCCAGCGTTGCTTCGGTTGCTTTCATATTCTTCACTTCGTTTATCGCGCCGGTCTATGTCGCGCCGTTATTCAATGACTACCAAAGCCTGGAAGAGGGGCCGGTTCGTGAGCAGATCATGTCCATGGCGCGGGCCAACGACATACCGGTCGATGATGTTTACTGGTTTGACGCTTCTCGCCAAACCAAGCGTATCAGCGCCAACGTCAGCGGTTTCCTCAACACGACACGCATCAGCCTCAATGACAACCTGCTCGAGCGCACCTCACCCGAAGAAATCCAGGCGGTCATGGGTCACGAGATGGGGCACTACATCCTCAACCATGGCGTCAAGCTGGTCATGCAGTTTGGACTGGTCCTGGTCGGGGGATTTGCCTTCGTCAACTGGGGATTTGGCAGAGCGCTGGTACGCTGGGGAGAAAACTGGGGTGTCCGCGATATCGGCGATACCGCGGGCTTGCCGTTGCTTGGCGCCGTGTTGTCGGTTTATTTTCTGGTCGTGACGCCGTTGACCAACTCGATCATCCGCGTGGCTGAGGTGGAAGCGGACAATTACGGACTGAATGTCGCCGGACAACCGGATGGCTTCGCCCGGGTTGCGATGCGTTTGAGCGAGTATCGCAAGATCAGCCCTGGCGCCCTTGAAGAGTTCCTTTTTTATGACCATCCCAGCGGGCGCAACCGCGTGCACATGGCCATGCTGTGGAAAGCAGAACATCAGGACTCCGAGCCCACAATGGCAAAAGACTAAAAACCTGCTTCAGCTATCGCGGTAATCGTCGCCGTAGTATTTGCTCGTGATACGCGTATGAAAATCCTCGGCCCTGATCGGCTCGTAACGAGGTTCGCCAAGCCCCGGCAATACCTCAAGGATTTCGTCCTCCCAGACATAAACCGCCATCGGTAAGGAAACTCTTGGCCTGGTCATTACACTGCGGTCTTGCGGCTGACTCACCCGGTGGGTCGTCGATGGCAACCGGTCATTGCTGATGCGCTGCATATAGTCGCCGGTATTGAGAATAATACTGCCCGGCGGCGCATCGAGTTTTATCCATTTCATGTTACGGCGATTCAAAACCTGCAACCCCTCCTGGTTCGGCGCCGGCAGAAAGGTAAACAAATCGACATCTTCA
>BFAU01000105.1 GCA_008975185.1 bacterium MnTg04
GTGGAACGGCGCGAATTCAGCGTGCCAAAAATCGACACGGAGAACTGGGAAGTCGGCCTGTACGCCGGCGTGCTCAGCGTGGACGATTTTGGTTCGCGAGCCATTTATGGCGTGCGCGCGACTTATCACGTCAGCGAGGATTTTTTCATGGAAGGCGCCTATGCGGCGTCTACAGTCGTGGATACCAATTTCAGGAACATCGGCCTGCCGATATTTCCGAACGAAGAGGAAGACCTGACGTTTTACAGTTTTTCTCTTGGCTACAATTTCCTGCCCGGCGAAGTGTTCGTTGGCACCAAGTGGGCAATGACCAGCAGCATGTACTTCATTTTCGGGGTCGGTAATACCGAGTTTATCGGGGAAGACGATCTGACTTACAGCGTCGGCTTCGGGCTGCGTGTGTTGCCGCGGGATTACCTGGCCTTGCGAATCGAAGCAAAGGACAACATTTTCGAGTCCGATTTGCTGGGCACCAACGAATACAAACACAACCTGGAATTCAATCTTGGATTCAGCGTGTTCTTTTAAGGGAGCGGCTCGATGCGCGGAATAAAAATATTGCTGATTTGCTTGTTGCTGCCGCTCACCAACGCTGCCGGTGTGACCGGTATGGTGGGGCAACCCGCGCCTGACTTTGCGCTGAAGAGCCTTGACGGTGAAAACCTCCGGCTCAGTGAGTTCCGGGGTGAGGTCGTCATGATCAATTTCTGGGCTACCTGGTGCGGCCCCTGCCGGCAGGAAATGCCATTGCTCGAAGAACTGTATCGGCGATACAAGAAAGTGGGTTTTCGCCTGCTCGGCGTCAACATCGACGACGACCTGCGCAGCGCGATAAAGATGGTGGATGTGCTTGGCGTAAGTTTTCCGGTGTTGCTGGACGAGCGCAAGCAGGTCAGCCGCCTGTACGACGTCAACGCGATGCCGGCGACGCTGCTGATCGACCGGTCGGGCATCGTCCGCTACATCCACCATGGTTACAGGTCCGGGTATGAGCAAAGTTATGTCGATGAAATACGTGAGTTGCTGAAAGAGTAACGTGGGTATGAGGAAACTGACTTTATTGCTGGTGGTTTTGCTGCTTGGCGCCTGCGCCGTACAGCCGTGGGTGCGGCCGTATGAGCGCGAAGCTCTGGCCGATCCGCTGATGTCGTTCAGCCAGGATCCGCTGGCCGACGGCGCCAGGACGCACGTGTTTGAAGTTCGCGAAGGCGCTCGTGGCGCCGGACGGTCACACGGAGGCGGTTGTGGCTGCAATTAGCGAAAGAGCGTTTTCCGAACTCGTCGCGCGCGGCACAAATGCGGCCGTTCTGCTGCGTGGCGGAACGACGATGCTGGCCTTGCTGTTTGCCGCCGTTGTCGCCGGGCCTGTCGTTGCGGCCAGTTTGCCGGAGGAACGGGCCGATGCGCTTTACCACTATTACAGTGGCGGTGGAATAGATGTGCAGGGACCGGCGCTGCTAATTCGAAAAAATTTCGCGGAGAAATATTCAATCAACGCCAGTTATTATGTGGACAGTATCAGCGGCGCCTCGATCGACGTCGTGACCAACGCCAGCCCCTACAGCGAAAAACGCAACCAGTTCGGGCTGGGGATCGATTATCTCTATGGCGATACCCTGATGAGTATTTCCTACACGCAAAGTGATGAGAGCGACTATGAAGCCAGGACGCTGGATGTCGGGCTCAGTCATGATTTCTTCGGTGGAATGAGTACGCTCGCGATGGGGTTTAGCCGCGGCGACGATACGGTCATGCGTGTCGACACCTCGTTCGAAGACACCGTCGACCGTTTCCAGTACCGGCTGGGCTGGACCCAGGTTCTGTCCCCTACCCTGGTTGCCGCGCTCAGTTACGAAGGCATTTCAGAGGAAGGTTTCCTGAATAATCCCTATCGCTCGGCGCGGGTACTGGGAGCATCGGTCCAGGAACGCTACCCACGGACCAGGACCAGCAACGCACTTGGCATTCAGGCCAACAAGTACTGGGGCGAGCGCAGTTTCGTTACGCAATTGAAATACCGTTTTTATGTCGACACCTGGGGTATTACCGCGAACAACATCGAACTTGTGTTTTCGCGCCGCCTCAGCGAAAAAACCGAGATTGGGTTGGGGGGTCGTTTTTACACTCAGACTGCCGCCAATTTTTACAGCGATAACTTTGCTCAGGAATTTCGCTATATGGCACGCGATAAGGAACTGAGTGATTTCACCAGTGCCTCGATTGGCGGGCGAGTCAGTTATGAGTTGTTCCGCGACAAGGGACGGTTGGCAAAAGGCAAGATTACGCTGATGTTCGACCGCATTCATTTTAACTATGACAATTTTAGCGACGTTCGCAGCGGCGAGCTCTATAAGTTCAACGCGAATGTCTTCCAGTTGTTTTTTTCTGCCTGGTATTGATTATGAACAGTAGAAATTCTGTAAATCCTTTCTTGCTAAGCCTGGTATTGATGCTTGGTATGCCCGCCACAAGCTCGGCGCAGGAACAACAGACCACGGTCAACGGCGGCGGCAGCGAAGAGTTTCGTAGTCTCGACGAGGACATCCAGGATCTCAAGCAGGAGGTGCTGGCGCTCAATCGCGACCTGTTCATCCTCGAGGAGGAACTGCTTTTTCCGGCGAACACCCAGGTCGCGGTATTCGTATCCATGGATGTCGGTACTTTTTTCAGCCTCGACTCCGTACAGATCAAGTTGGACGACAAGGAAGTCTCCAACTACCTGTATACCGAACGTGAATCAAAGGCGCTGTTGAACGGCGGCGTTCACCGTATTTACTTGGGCAATCTGCGCACCGGCAAACATGAGCTGGTCGCCTTTTTCATCGGTCAGGGAACGCACGATCGGGATTACCGCCGGGGGGCCAGTTTGCAATTCGAAAAAGGCGTGGGGGCGAAGTTTGTCGAACTGAAAATCAGCGACCGGCAACGCAATCTACAGCCGGAGTTTCTGATCGAGGAATGGGAGTAAATGAAGAGACGCTTTCGCCTGTTTTTGATCGCATTTACGTTGTGCCTTGCCGGCGCGGCGCAGTTGCATGCGGATGAGGATTCCCTGGATATTGGCCGGATTCGGGATCTGCCGTTTGGTGAAGTGTTGTTTTATTTCTACCAGGATGATTATTTCCCGGCCCTGACCCGGCTGATGGTGGCACAGCATCGGGGCGTGTTGGACGAGCATGACGATGACGCCGAGTTGTTGCGTGGCGGCATGATGCTGTCATACGGTCTGCATCGCGATGCCGGCGAGATTTTCAAACGCCTGCTAGATCGCAAGGCGCCACAGTCAGTGAAGGACAGGGCCTGGTATTTTCTTGCCCGGGTCTGGTTCCAGCGCGGTTATTACGAGCGCGCCGAGACCGCGCTGGCCCGCATACGAGCACCCCTGCCGGAACACATGCAAGAGCGCCACATGATGCTCAGGGCTCAGGTCATGATGGCGCGCGATGATTTCAATTCCGCATCCCGCCTGCTGGACGATTGGCGGAGCGATGGCGATCTGGCGAACTTCGCCCGCTACAACCTGGGTGTGGCCCTGGTACGCCAGGGCAGGCTGAGCGAGGCCACCCGCCAGCTTGAAAAGATCGGGCGCATCCGCACCAACGATCTGGAAATGCTGGCGCTGAGGGATCGCGCCAATCTCGCACTGGGCTTCGCGCTGATCCAGGACCAACAAGGCCAGGCCGCGCGGAGAGCGCTCGGCAGGGTCCGCTTGTCCGGGCCGTTTTCCAACAAGGCGTTACTGGGTGCGGGCTGGGCCGACACGCTGGCCGAGGACTACCAGCGGGCGCTGGTTCCCTGGGGGGCATTGCAAGATCATCATCTGCTCGACCCGGCGGTGCTGGAATCCTTACTGGCCGTGCCTTATGCGCTGGGGAAATTGCAGGCGAACCGGCACGCGGCCGATGCCTATATGAGTGCAATCCAGGCCTATGCGCGGGAGACCGATCAACTGGACCAGGCGATTGCACGCATGCGTTCGGGCGAGTTTCTAGGCCACCTGCTGCAAGGCGATGAGCTGACCGACCCGGGCTGGAGCTGGCGGCTGCAGACGATCCCGGACAGCGACGAGAGTCGCTTCCTGTATTTGCTCATCGCCAGCCATCGTTTTCAGGAAGGGCTGAGAAATTATCGCGATCTGCGTTTCCTGCAATACAACCTGGGGCAGTGGTTGCAGAGCCTGGCCGCATTTGACGACATGCTGGACACCCGTGAACTCGCTTACGCACAGCGTGAACCCGCGGTGGTCCGCGCGATCGATGAAGTCGATCTCGATTCGCTGGCAAGGCGGCAGCTGAAATTTGCGGCAAGGATTTCCAGGATCGATGAAAACAGCGATTATCTGGCGCTGGCCAGCGCCGCCGAGCAAAGCCAGCAGCATCGATTGCGATTGGTCGAAAAGAAACTCGACCGTCTGCCGTTCAGTGCAGAAACCAGCGATCTGAGGAAAAAACAGCGTCTGTTGGCCGGGGTGTTGAGCTGGCGGCTGGCAGCGGGCTTCAAAGAGCGGTTGTGGCGCCAAAAGAAAACCCTGAACGATCTCGATGTTGCCATGCTGGACGCAAGGCAACGCAGCGCGAAAGTTTCCCGGGCGCGAACTGAAATGCCCGTCAAATTCATCCGCTATCGGCAAACCATCAAGGACTTGCGGCCGCGGCTGCGAGCGTTGATCGAACAGGCTGCAATGGTTGCCGCAAAACAGCAGGAGTTTTTGCAGTCGCTGGCGGTCGCCGAGCTGGAAGCGCAGAAAGAACGCCTGCACACCTATCGCGTGCAGGCGCGATTTGCCCTGGCGACCATTTATGATCGTGCGACGACCCAGGGGCTTTCGCCATGAATGCCGTTGCCTGGATAGTGATCGCGGGTTTGTCGCTGTGGCCGTTTGGCGACAAGAACGACGATGCGGATGTCAAAACCATCGAAAGCCTCGATCGGCAAAAGCCGGCGCTGGTTGAAAAAGACAACCCCGACGCGAGCGGGCAGAGCGCGATCCGGAACTATCGCGAATTCCTGCGGCTTTATCCGGATGCTCCGGAGTTACGCGCCGAAGCCATGCGCAGGCTGGCCGATCTGCAGCTTGAGGCCGGCGAGGAGCGGATGATCGAGGGTGACCTGGCGATGTCGCAGGGCATCGAGTACCGCGATGCGGTGCATCTGTACGAGTCCCTGCTAAAACAGAACCCAACGGCCCCGAATAACGATCGTATCCTCTACCAGCTTGCCCGGGCATACGAAAATACCAACCAGACGGAGAAGGCGCTGACCACGCTTGACCAGCTGGTCAACCGGTATCCCGATTCGCCGATGGTGATCGAGGCGCAGTTCCGCCGCGGCGAAATACTTTTTGTCGCCAAGCGGTATTACCCGGCACAGCGAGCCTATGCCGGGGTGGTTGCCGGTGACGGTGAGTCTCGCTATTACGAACAGTCCCTTTACAAGCTCGGCTGGTCGATGTTCAAGCAGGGTGAGTACGAAGAGGGTCTGGATGCGTTTTTCGAGTTGCTCGATCGTCGTCTGGTCGATCGAAACGGCGAGCTGATATCGACCGATTTCATGACCCGCCCGGAGCGTGAACTGATAGACGACACCTTCCGCGTCAGCAGCATCAGTGTTTCCTATCTCGAAGGGCCCGCGACACTGGATCGCAGGATGGCGGGCGATACGCCGCCGGTTTATGCCTACCGGCTTTACCAGGGTCTAGGCGACTTGTACCTGGAAAAGGAACGTTACCAGGACGCGGCCGAAAGCTATCGTTCCTTTGCGGTAAACCGGCCAATGCACGAATTGGCGCCATCGATGCGGTCGCGGGTGATCGAAACCTACAAAGCGGGCGATTTCCCATCCCTGGTCTTGCTGGCCAAGCAGGAATTCGTAGACGAATATGACGTGGACAGCGCGTACTGGACCCGGTACGAGTGGCAATCCCGAATCGAAGTGACCGGTCTGTTGCAGGAGCATCTCGACGATCTCGCAACCCATTACCACGCAGTTTCACAGGATTCTGAAGAACCGGAACCCTATACTCTGGCCGCGGATTATTATCGTCGCCTGATCCGGGCTTTCCCGGATGATCCCGCCGCTGCGGAAGCCAACTTCCTGCTGGCCGAGGTACTGTTCGAATCCGGTGAGTACGCAGATTCGGCGATCGAGTACGAACGCGCCGCGTATTTCTATCCGATGTCACCGCATGCGGCGGAAGCCGCATATGCCGCGGTCCTGGCATACCAGGCCCATGAGCCCTCTTTGGAAGGTCAGGCTCGTGCCGATTGGCATCTGATGGGAATCGATTCCGCATTGCGCTTTGCCGGGCGTTTCCCGGGACACCCGGAAAGTCTGCCAGTGCAGACACAGGCAGCCGAAGCCTTGTACGAACTCGGCGAATTGCAGGGTGCCCTGGCAGCCGCACAGCCGGTGCTGGGCGATCCGGACGCGCCCGATGAACTGAAGCGCGTCGCCTGGACCGTGGACGGCCACAGCAATTTCGACCTGAACAATTATCTGGCGGCGGAAGTCGCCTACGTCAAAGTACGCGATCTGACGCCAGCCGATCATCCTGGCCTGCCTGATCTCGAAGAGCGGATTGCCTCTTCCATTTACAAGCAGGGTGAAATCGAGCGCGCGGCCGGCGATATGGAAATGGCCGTCATGCACTTTGCCAGGGTCGGCGAAATGGCGCCCGGATCGAAGATCGTGGTGACCGCTGATTACGATGCGGCCGCGGCTTTGCTGGCGATGGAAGACTGGCATCGGGCCGCACCGGCGCTGGAAGACTTTCGCCGCAAATATCCCGACCACGAGTCAATCACCGATATCGGGCGCAGCCTGGCGCAAACCTACGAAAAATCCGGGCAGGGACTGGCGGCCGCGACCGAGTACCGGCGTATTGCGGACGATGAAACAGAACCCGCCGATGTCAGGCGCGAGGCGCTGTGGCATACCGCCGAGTTGTTGGAAAGTCACGCGGCTGTCGACGATGCGGCCGAAGCCTGGCAGGAATTTATCAAACGCCACCCGTCGCCGATCGACGATTCGATGCAACTGCGGGAAAAACTGGTTTCCTATCACGCCGGTCGAGGTGACGACAAAGAACGGGTCTCGTGGCTGCAGGCAATCGTTGCAGCCGATGCCGCGGCGGGAGAATCGCGCAGCGACTACAGCCGAACCGTCGCCGCGAAGGCCTCGCTCAACCTTGCGCAGCCGAAACTCAGATCGTTCGTCGGCATCAAGCTGAAAATTCCGTTAAAGAACAGCCTGGCGATGAAAAAGAAGTCCATGGAGCGGGCATTGGCGGCGTATGTGGCAGCCGCTGACTACGGGATCGCCGATGTGACCACGGAGGCGACATTTCAAATTGCAGAAATTTATCACCAGCTAAGCCGGGATTTGATGGATTCGGAAAGACCGAAAGAGCTGAGCGCGGAGGAGATCGAGCAATACGACATCCTGCTCGAGGAGCAGGCATTCCCGTTTGAAGAGCAGGCAATAGAAATTCACCAGGCGAATACGGAAAGGGCAGCCAGCGGATTTTACAACGAATGGGTACGGGCCAGTTTCGAGGAACTGGCGAAACTCTCGCCGGCACGATACGCGAAGGCGGAAATCAGTGAAGACTATATCAACACAATGTAGGGGCTTGCTGCCCGGTCTGCTGGTGTCGATCATGCTCACCGCTTGCTCGACGCTGCCGCTTGGCTGGTCTTCGAGTTCGAGCAGGAGCGATAACCCCGCGGCATACGAAGAAGCGCTGGCCTTGATGGATAGCGGGCACCTCGAGGCCGCCGAAACCATCCTGTTGCGCCTGACAAAACGTTACCGCCGGTCTGCCGGGCCGTGGATCAATCTGTCGATCATTTACTCGCAAGCCGAGCGTAACGACCAGGCGGAGGCAGCGTTGAACCGCGCCCTGGAGCTGGATCCGCGCAGCGCAGTCGCCTACAACCACCTCGGCATTCTTTTGCGCAGGGATGGCCGCTTCGAGAAGGCAGACCAGGCCTACGCAAAGGCCATCAGGTTCGACCCCGAATACAGCCTGGCCTATCTGAACTATGGGGTGCTTGCCGATCTGTATCTGCAGCAGCCCGAACGCGCCCTCGTGTACTTCCAGCGCTACCAGGAACTGCAAGGCGAAGAAGACCAGCGCGTGCGCCGCTGGATTATCGAACTGGAACGCCGGGTCGCCCGGAAAACCGCGCAGGTGTCGCCATGACCGGCTTGCGAATCACAATTGGCCTGGTCTTGCTTGCCGGTTGGCCGATGGGGCTGGCCTGGCCGCAGGAATTGCCCGTGGCGGAAGAACTGCCGGCCTACGAAGGCCCGGTCATGGACGAAGAGGGGGCCGATGGGGAGCGTACCGAGGATGATGTGGACGACATCGACCCGGCGGTCGATACCAGCGCCCGTGTATATAACGCTGAAAGCGGTACCTTGACGACGACCATAGTCACGGGTAACGCGGAGTTACCGCGCGTGCTGTATATCGTGCCGTGGAAAAAAGCCAATCCCGGCGACCTGATGGGTCAACCGGTGAACAGTCTGCTCAACGATGTCCTGCAGCCGATCGACCGTGGGGAATTCCGGCGGCAGCTTCGTTATTTCGATGCATTGAATCAAAGTGAGGCAAGCGATGAATAGATTTATTTCGCTGCTTCCGTGGTGACCACAAAGAGGAGATAGGAAAATGGACGTTTACAGAACTATAGTCGGGTTCTTCCAGGAGGGCGGGTTTTTCATGTACCCGATCGTCCTGGTAATGGCCCTGGGTGCGGCAATTGCCATTGAACGCTGGGTTTATCTGACCCGTTCGCGAATGGTAAATCGCCGGGTCTGGAACCAGTTGCAACCATTGCTTAGCAAAGGCAAGTATCAGCAGGCCTACGCGATCTGCAGCAAATCCAAGGCGGCAGTCAGCAACATCCTGAGTTACGGGCTGGGGCGGATAAAGAACGCCCGCCGGCGGGATGATATCGAAAAAGCGATGGAAGAAAGCCTGATGGAAGAAATGCCCAGGCTGGAAAAACGCACGCACTACCTCGCGACCTTCGCCAACCTGGCGACGTTGCTGGGGCTGCTTGGCACAATCATCGGTCTGATCAACGCATTCACCGCCGTTGCGGCCGCCAATCCGGCTGAAAAAGCAGATATGTTGTCGGCCAGTATTTCAGTCGCGATGAATACGACCGCGCTTGGCCTGATGGTCGCGATACCGCTGTTGTTTATTCACGCCGTTTTGCAGACCAAGACCACCGAGCTGGTCGATAGCCTGGAAATGGCGACGGTCAAGTTTCTCAACACGGTATCTGAGAGGCCGGCCGCAGAGTCCGCGTCATGAATCGTCGCCGTCACAGGGACCGCCAGCGGGAAACCGCCGAACTCAACATTACCGCCTTCATGAATCTGATGGTGGTGTTGGTTCCGTTCCTGCTGATTACCGCCGTGTTCTCCCGGATGGCCGTGCTGGAACTCAACCTGCCCGGTGAAAACAGTGAGCCTCCGCAAACAGAGGCGTCGCTGCAACTGGAGATTATCGTTCGCGATGGCCGGATAGAAGTTGGCGACCGCGACAGTGGGCGGGTTGCTGTTTTTTCGAGCAAAGACGGTGAGTATGACCTGGAAGCGTTGGGCGACTATTTGCAACAGGTCAAGGCGCGATATCCGGACAAGCTGGATGCGACCTTGTTGCTCGAACCCGACATTTCTTACGATTCATTGGTCCAGGTGATGGACACGGTTCGGGTTGTACAGCTGGTGCAGAATGAAAGGTTTGTCCAGGCAGAGCTATTCCCGGATATTTCCATCGGCGACGCGCCACCGGGAACAAGATAAAGGAGTCCGACATGGAAAGGTCGAACAGAGCCAGACGTATGCGCAAACACCACGGGCGCAACCGCACCGTTGCGTTGCAGCTGGTGTCATTGATGGATATTTTCACCATTTTGGTATTTTTCCTGCTGGTCAATTCCTCAGACGTCCAGGTATTGCCCAATGCGAAAGACATCCAGATGCCCGAATCCATCGCCGAGCAGAAACCCCGCGAGACTGTGGTCGTGATGGTCACCGAGCACGCCATCCTGGTCCAGGGCAGGCCCGTGGCAACGATCGATGAGGCCATGAACACGGCTGGACTATTGATCCCGGCGTTACAGGCCGCCCTGATGAATCAGAACGAACGGCTCCTCAGCCAGGACCTAGCCGCGGATATCGCAAAACGTGAAGTCACGATCATGGGCGACAAGGAAATTCCCTACAGCCTGCTCAAGAAAGTGATGGCGACCTGCACCCAGTCAGACTATGGGCGGATTTCGCTGGCGGTCATGCAACGGTCGCCGGTAACGCCGGCAGCCGAACCCGCTGCGAGTTAGGAGAAGGATTTTGGATGCCTATTACAGAATCTACGATTTGCAGTGGACGCCGGATGCAGGGCAGGAAGCCCGCTTTCGTCGTACAGTGCGAAACACGCTGGCGATCATACTCCTGCTCTCCCTGGTCATGCCGTGGCTGCCGTTGCCGGAGAGAAGCCCGGATGAGATCCCGGAGATTCCGCAACGCTTTGTCAAGTTGGTGCTGGAACGGAAAGCGCTGCCGCCGCCGCCACCGCCTGTGGTCGTAAAAAAGGAATCGGAACCGGTTGCCGAGCAGGTGGCCAGGGAACAACCAAAGCCAGTTGAGGTGCCACCGCAGGTGGTTCCGGACCGGATCGAGAAAGTTCGCGAGCGGGCCAGTAAGGCAGGATTGCTGCCATTCGCCGAGGCATTGGCCGACCTGCGCAGCAACGACGCTGTCGCCAGGGTGGTCAGCAACGGTCAGCTCAGCCAGGGCAGCGGTATCGCCAAACGTACCGAGCGCGCCGTGATTACCTCCAAAGTAGCCGGTGGCAGTGACGGTATTCGCACATCCGGGTTGTCTCGCGATACCGGTGGCGGTGGCCTGAGCGGCCGGGATACCACGACCGTCGTATCCACGATTGGTGCGGGTAGCGGCAGAGGCGGAGGCGGGTCCGGCCGCAGCGGTTCGGCCGGCCGCAGCCTGGAAGAAATTGAAATGGTGTTCGACCGCAACAAGGGAGCGATTTTCGCTCTCTATAACCGGGCGCTACGCAAGGACCCCTCGTTGCAGGGCAAACTTGTGCTTCGGCTGACCATCAGCCCGGATGGACAGGTGACGTTCTGCGAAGTGGTTTCCAGCGAGTTGGGCGATTCCGAACTTGAACGCAAGCTGGTCATGCGGGTGAAGATGTTCCGTTTCGATGCGAAAGACGTCCCGGCGTTTACCGCGACCAAACCCATCGATTTCTTCCCTGCGTAGGACGAGCATGCCGGTAACTTTCGAAAAAACCTGTTCCCTGCTGACGACGCTTGCAATCGTCGGCCTGGGTACGCTGCCATCGATCGGCGCCGCAGAGGGGCAAAGACTTGCCGGCACGCTCGAAAACGATGGAACCTTTCTTGCCATCGTCGAAGATGGCGGCAGACAATGGCTGCTCAATATCGGCGACAGGCTGGGGGAATGCCGGGTCGGCGAAGTCAGCGCGGCCCTGGTGCGGCTGAAATGCCCGGCCGGCGTTCGCGAACTGCACATCCGCTCGTCGCCGGAACATGGCACGGCAGACGACGCGTCAATTGAAGCCACCTTCCTTTCCATTCAAAAGGATATTCTTCATGACCTGATCAGCGACCGGCAGGATTTGGTCAATCAGCTCGATCTTGCACCCGAGGTCGATGAGACGGGCGTGATGAGCGGGTGGCGCGTAGTGTCGGTTCGCGCGGGCAGCGAAGTGGAATCGCTGGGCTTGCGAGCCGGTGACCTGATTACCGCGGTCAACCATGTGGCCGTCGCAGATAGTATTTTCATGGATGCGCTGCGCTCGATGCCTGAACAGGGCCTGATCAACCTCAGCCTGCAACGGCAGCAAAAGAAAATAGAGCTGATCTATTCCCTGCAATGATGATGTTGCGGCCGTGTACAATGAGCCATCCCGGGAACGGCAGGCACCATGACGGCAGCGACACGAGACGACAGTCAAAGCAACACCCTGCTTGAAGTCCAAAACCTGCTGGCCGCCGGCCGCCAGGATGCCGCGATCGAGCTTTTGCAGGCGGCGCTGGCGGACGATCCACGGCAGGCGATCGCTCACCTGTGGCTCGGTGCGTTGTTTTCGCAGCAACGCCGGTCGTTGATGGCAGCCGAGCATTTTCACCTTTGTTTTACGCTTAGGCCCGAGCTCGAGAAACTCCCATCCACACCGAATGCACCAGCGCAAATGGTTGAATCGGTACGCCAGGCATTGAGGCTTCTTCGGCAGCATTTTGTCCGCCTGCACTTGCAGATTCTTTCCGCCCAGGAAGCAGAATCCGGCAAGGAGGCGCTGCAAAGAATCCGCGACTGCATCGATATCCAACACGGCCGGAAAAAACCGGTATTCGCCGATGAAATGCAAAGACCCGGTGCTGTCTACGTTCCGGGCGTCCCCCCGCAGCCCTGGTTCGAGCGTGAGGAAATCGACGGTATCGTCGAGCTGGAAAAATCCGCGGTTCTGGTGCGTGAAGAACTGTTGGCCCTGCTGAATGACGATACGGTGGATTTTTCACCTTATGTGCACCAGGGCCCTGGCATTCCAGAGGCGATGGAGAATCTGGCCGGGAAATCAGACTGGAGTTCATATCACTTATATAAGGAAGGCGAACGGCAGGAGGAGCATTGCCGGCGTTGCCCGGAAACAATCGCGGCCGTGGACCGCATGCCGATGCCGACCTGCAAGGGGAACGCCCCCGAAGTATTTTTCTCGATCTTGAAACCCGGGGCACACATAAGGCCTCATTATGGCGTCGCAAATACCAAGCTTGCGATTCACCTGGCGTTGATAGTACCCGACGATTGTGCTTTGCGTTGCGGCCCGGAAACCCGTGGATGGAGCGAAGGGCAGTGTATTATTTTTGACGACAGCTTCGAGCATGAAGCATGGAACCACGGCGACAGTTTGCGCGCCGTATTGATCCTCGAAGCGTGGAATCCGTACCTGAGCGATACCGAGAAGACCGCGTTGACGTTGCTGTGCAACGCGATCAGCGACTGGGAGCGGCCGGTGCTGGAAAAATGGCTGGGTGCTACAGGCGTTTGACGCCACTCAATCCTTGACGCTTTTCTCGCAGGAATAATCGAGGAGCGTCTTGTCCGTCATGCTTTCTTTTTCATCGCTGCAATAGACCGTAATGTACATCCGGGTGACCGTCCGGCGCGGTGCATAGATCATTACGCCAGATTTCCCCGGTTGAATCGTGGTCCGGCGGGTCCGCCGGTCGGAGCTCGCCTTGAACTGCGTTTCGCAGTAAATTTTCCGGCCCTCGTAGTTTTCCACGCGCACGAAAGCCTGGTTGTTCATCACGCCAAAGTCGAACACAACCGACATGTTGTCCAGACAACTGGTGACGGTCACCGGATAATTCGCGACGGCGACCATCGGAATCAACGCTATTATCAAGGCTAGGTAAAAGTTTTTGACAGCTATTTTGCTTCGCATTTTTCACCAGGGGGCGGAGTCTTCCTCGCTATCCATTGTCTGCGAAATCCGTTCTCGCAAATCATGCAAGCGCTGGTCGTTCGGTGCAAGCGTCAGTGCCTGTTCCAGATAGCCATTGGCGCGTTCTGGGTTACCCATGACCAGCGAGGTTGCCGCAAGATTATACAATGCCGCGAGGTTTTGCGGGTCGATGTCCAGGGCCAGGCCATAGACGGCCATCGCCCTTCGATGGTCTCCGCCGGCGGCCGCGTTTCTGCCGATGCGAATATAAAAACCAGCTCCCTTCTCGCGCGCCTTCATCAACTCGATCCAGGGATGGAAACCGGATGGAATCCGGTTGCCGCTTTTTCCCAGATGCGCCGTGGCTTTGCCGCGGTCGCCCAGGTTGCGGTAAGCCATTGCCAGCCGGTAGTGTAGCTGCGTGGCTTCGGGTTGAATGCGCAAGGCGGCCTGGAAAGCGTTGATCGCATCGCGGTATTGATCCCTGCGCAACGCGATCGTGCCGAGGCCCGCGATAGCCGCGACCTGGCCGCGTTCCAGGGAAAGCGCGCGGCGGAACGCTTTTTCCGAACCGGGCAAGTCGCCGGCTTCCAGCAGCACTTCGGCAAGGCGCAGCCAGGTGCCGGCCATTTGCGGCGCTATATTCAGACTCTCCGAGTACAGCCTGGCGGATTGGGCCAACTCACCGACTTCCTCGTGGTAAATGGCGAGATAAAAAGGCCATTGGGCGACGTCCGGGTCGAGCATGACGGCGTTTCCATAAGCGGCTTTTGCCGCGGACTGTAATTGCAGCGCCTGGTAGACCATGCCCAGTTTCCCGTATGCCCGACCCAGCGATATGCCATCCAGCGAGGACTCCTGGTTGTGGAAATAGTCCTGGGCGCGGCGAAGCTTGGCCTGTGTTTCCGGCTGCAATAGTTCGAGATTCGGCTCGGGTACCGGCAGTAATTGCAAAGCTGTTTCAGTTTGCGCCGGCGAAAAAACCGGCCAGCAGGCGAGCAGCATGACTGCCGCGATGCGGGTCAACAGCAGGCCGCGAGACTGTATCGGTATGTTCATTCGCCGACTCGTATTCCGCTGCCGCGCCGCAATTCGTGATAACGGTTGCTCGCCAACCCGTTCCATCGTTCGCGCTCGCCGCCGGGCCAGCTAACCTCCACGGTTTGCGGCCCCCGATTACGGCCCAGTCCAAAAAGAATCCTTGGATCGCTTGCCGACCCGTAACTGCCGTCGGTATGTACGCGACGCCACAGCGGTTGCCCGGTTTCACGGATCAGCGCGATCTTGCTGCCGGTGATATGAGATTTTCCGGCGGCGCCGAGTATGCTGACGCCGAGCCAGGCGTTCCTGGTGCCCACTTGGTTCACCAGCAGGCGCGCAGGACTGCTGTTGTTGCTGATGAGAATATCGATATCTCCATCGTTGTCGATATCGCCGATCGCCGCGCCGCGGCTGACCGCCGACAGTTTGAACGCGTCGCCGGCCAAATCGCTGATTTCGATGAATGCCTTGCCATGATCGTTTGCGAACAGCTGGTTGCGGCGGTCCAGCGGGAATACTTTATCGGTGGGTTCGTGCGACTCGAACAGGGTAACCGCGCCATTGACGCTGAGCAGATCCAGCCAGCCATCATTGTCGATATCCAGCCAGGCTGTGCCAAAACTCGAGTACGGCAGGCTCGCGACGCCCAGGCCGGTTTCTGCGGTTTTGTCGTCGAACCAGCCGGTACCGTCGTTGACATACAGGGTGTTGGTTTCGCGAACCAGGTGGGTCATGAACAGGTCTTCATCGCCGTCGCCGTCGAAGTCGGCGGCAGCCACGCCCATGCTTGCCTCGGGCATGCCATAGCGGTTGACCGAGACACCGGCCAGCGGCGCGGTATCTTCGAAGGTCCCGTCTTTCTGGTTGATCCACAACTGGTTGGCCATGCCGTCGTTGGCGACATAGATATCCGGCCAGTGGTCGCCGTCGAAATCGGCCGCGACGACGCCCAGCGCGCCACCGAAAACGCCGGTGATGCCTGATTTTTCGCTGATATCTTCGAAGCTGCCGTCGCCACGGTTGAGAAACAGGCGATCGGTGAGCGGCGCAAACGCCTGTGGGCCGCAGTAATCGCGGGCGGTCGTCGCGGAACGGCATGGCTTCGGGTTTTCCATGTCGTAGGCCACATAGTTGCCGACGTACAGATCGAGCCAGCCATCGAGATCGATATCGACAAAGGCGGCGCTGACGCTCCAGCGCGGATCGTCCACGCCCGCCTTGTCGGTGATGTCTTTAAAGGTGCCGTCTCCGTTATTCAGCCATAGCTGGTTGTGACCGAAGTTGCTGATATACAAATCGGTCCAGCCATCGTTATTGATATCGCCGGTGGTGACGCCCATGCCATAACCGCCAGCCGTGATGCCGCTTTTTCTGGTGACATCGGTAAACCGCAACCTGGATTTACCCGGGGCGGTATCGTTCCTGTACAGGCGGTCTGTCAGAACAGCGCCCTTTTCCGGTGGCAGGATTGCCTCGCCCAGGGTCTTGCCCGGGCCGAT
This sequence comes from bacterium MnTg04, assembly GCA_008975185.1. Lineage (GTDB taxonomy): Bacteria > Pseudomonadota > Gammaproteobacteria > Steroidobacterales > MnTg04 > MnTg04. The sequence continues at coordinate 16,051 of BFAU01000105.1, forward strand.
CATGTGTCCCTGCAACAGATAAATATCAAGGTCGCCATCGCGATCGAAATCGAAAACAGCCACGCCGGCCCCCATGATTTCCGGCAAATAGAGTTCGCCGGACATCCCGTTGAAATGGACGAAGTCCAGGCCGCTGGTCTCACCGGCTTCGATGAACAGCGCTTCGCCTGTTTCGTCCGCCGCCACCGCCGTCAGCAGGCAGAAGCAGAAGGCAGGGACAACGGTTTTTCTGACGCGCGATTTTTTCAAGGAACCGCTCCCAGCGCCGGCAACAGGACCGGCCAGACATTGTCAAGCAACGTTTCCTGTCCCGCCGCATTAGGGTGGATTCCATCCGCCAACATCAACTCCGGATCGAGCGCTATGTTCTCCAGGATAAACGGAATCAGCAATAACCCGTATTGCTCCGCCAGTTCCCGGTAGATCGCATGAAAACCCCGGCTATAGGTCTGACCGTAATTGGGCGGAATCCGGATCCCGGCGAGCACGACGACCGCACCGGCTTCCTGGCAGGCCTCGACCATGTTCGCGAGATTGCCCCGTGTTATTTCCAGCGGCAGCCCGCGCAGACCGTCATTCCCACCGAGCTCGATGATCACGATGGCCGGCCGAAAGCGCTCCAGCGATCGCTTCAGCCGGTAACGGCCACCTTGTGTCGTATCTCCGGTGATGCTGGCATTAACAACATGATAATCGTAACCTTGAATACGCAGCCTGTTTTGCAGCAACGACACCCACGATTGTTCCGGCGCCATGCCATACGCGGCGCTCAGGCTGTCGCCAACGACCAGGATAGTGGAGTTTTCCGCATGGACAACGTCAATCGGCAACGCCGTGAGCCAAAGCAGTGTCAATAATCTGATCATGTCGCCAAATATTTCCGCAGTACCCGTTCTGAAATCCTGTGCGTTGACCAAAAAGGTCAGCAGCCCCGAGGGCAGCTTGACCATACTGGACAATGTCAACCTGGAGGTTTATTCCGGCGAGTCGGTAGCCGTGGTCGGTGTTTCCGGCGCGGGCAAATCGACGTTGCTGGCCATGCTTGCCGGCCTGGACGAACCCAGCACCGGTCAGGTCTGGCTCAATGATACCGAAATTACGGCGCTGGATGAGGATGGCCGTGCGGTTGCCCGCGCCGAGCACGTAGGCTTCGTTTTCCAGTCCTTTCACCTGATTCCCTCGCTGACCGCGTTGGAAAACGTGATGTTGCCGTTGGAACTGGTGGGCAGGGAAAATGCGGGAGGCGAGGCGCTGTCCGTGCTGACCAAGGTAGGGTTGTCGCAACGAAAAGGCCATTACCCGCGGCAGTTATCGGCCGGGGAAAAGCAACGGGTCGCCATTGCCAGGGCTTTCGTTACCCGGCCGGCGGTCCTGTTCGCCGACGAACCGACCGGCAACCTGGATAGCAAGACGGGCGGACTGATTATCGATCTGCTGTTCGACCTGAACAAGGAATCCGGTACCACGCTGGTACTGGTCACTCACGATATTTCCCTGGCCGAGCGTTGCGACCGCACCATTCATATCGAATCCGGCCGCATCTTCCATCCGGCTGCCGCCTGATATGCTCAGTCTGCGACTGGCACTGAAGACCCTGGCGCGCGACTGGAAGTCGGGTGAGCTAATGGTTTTGTCGCTCGCGATCATGGTTGCGGTCGCCGCGCTGGCCGCGGTTTCGTTTTTTACCGACAGAATTTCCCAGGCGGTCAAACTGCAAGCCAGCGAGGCTCTGGCAGCGGATCTGAGCCTGCAGAGCACCGGGCCGTTGCCGCCGAACTACAGCCAGGCGGCGCAGGCGGCTGGCCTGGAAATCGCCAATGTCGTTTCCATGGCCAGCGTGGTTTTTGCCGGCGATGGCAATGCGCTGGCCAATGTGCGTGCGGTCAGCGATAGATACCCGCTGCGCGGCCGCAGGAAGATTGCCGATGGCTTGTTGCTGCCGGC